>NZ_JADYVV010000075.1:0-46796 GCF_020194035.1 Bradyrhizobium sp. BRP56 | reverse complement strand
ATGGCCGCATGACCGTCGCCGACGATTTTGTCGTCGCTCTGGTCGGGCTACGCCCTCCCGACGCAACGACAAAATCGTAAAGCCCCGCGTTCAGCATAACCCGGCAGGAATCCACTTAAATCCAGCGCGGCGCTGTCCAAACAACCGGGGCCAGCTCTGAGGTCGAGGGCCGCGTCAAGGCGATCAGCGGTAACCGCAGACGCATTTAAAGTGGTCATGGGTGTGGGAATTTTCGGTTAGCGTTGCCGCTGAGCGGCTGCATTACCTCGGCTATGAGCCGATGACGGACAAGGTGTCCGTCAGGCAGTCACGGGCGCGCCCTCGAATCGCGCAACGTCGCCATGAGTGGTACATAGCAGAACGGGACCTCAACCGCAATACGAAAAGTCAAATCAAGTTTTGTTACAAGTTGTATAGTTATGGGTTTGCGCTCTACCGCCCCTCATCGACTCGTTAGTTTCGGTAGCCGAGTCGGCTACCGACCCAAAAAGTAGATACACCGCGTAGATACACGTCGAAACGGCAAGATTTTAACATATTGAAATATAATAGGAAATCTCATCATTACCTGTGGTTACATTCCGCTAGGGAGCGCCATTTAAAGAAAATAATACAATAAAATCAGCTAGATAGCCCCAGAGGGCCATTCATATTACACACCTGTTTGCACATCATTGGCATGATGACCGCAATGCTCTTTCTGTCGTCAGCGCCGCGAAGCGGCGGAATGCCGCCATTAAAAGCAGCCGATCTCCGAGTTGGGGCAGTCGCTCTCGAAATGGAGGATGGGGAGAAGCGGTAGTGGCACGTCAAGCTGCATTGCCGCCAACTCTGCCGCCGCGCCTAATCGATCGTGAGGCCTCCGCAGCATATGCCTCGGTTAGCCCGAACACGTTTGACCTTCTCGTGACGGCGGGAAGCATGCCCAAGCCGCGGGTCATTCCGGGTACGAGACGACTGGCTTGGGACGTTCGCGAACTCGAGCGCGATCGACGCTCTGCCTCACCACGGGGAAGAGCACGCGACCGGCGTTGACGCCGATGTTGGTTGGGAGAGGTAGGCCATGCCTCGCAAACTGCCACCAAACGTCGAGCGCAACGTCGTCAAGGGGCATGCGTATCTGTCGTTTCGGATCGGAAAGGCTTGGCATCTGCCACAGTACGGGGACGCCTCAACACCTGCCGGCGCGACGCGGTTCAACCGCAAGGTTCGGCAGCAACAGAGATATGCCAAACAGCGCGCCGAGCGCCTGGCCGCGATGACGCCCCGACAGCGAGCGACGCACGACGCCTGGCACCGAGCCCGTCGCCCGGGCCTATGGGAGGCTATTTGGTTTTTTCTGAGATGAAGTGTCGACTATGCCTGTTCGGCCGAATGGTGGGATTGTCCCAACGACAGCCGCCGAATTAGAAGCGATGTTGGTTGGGGATCCTATCCGATGACGCGAAGACGCTCTTCGACGTCATTGTGTTCGACGGGTCAAATCCTGCGGCCTCGGTTACGCGAAAGTCTCGTAAGAAGGCTCGCAAATGAACCGTGGCTCGCTTCGCAATCGTCAGGCCGTCGCGTGGGCAATACTTCTTGCCGGCCTCGGGCTGTTCGTCGCGCTCTATCCTCCTTGGTAAGGGCCTTTGGGGAGGCCCTGCAAACGCCCGTTGATGTGGCCGAGGAAGCTGTCACATTACTTTGACGTACAGGTGCCAATTTTGTAGGCGCTGGGATTTCGGAGCCCAGACCGGAATACGCGGCGAACGCTGCCAAGCGAATATATTCCGCTTGTGCAGCGTTCAGGATCCTCTCAATTTCGGGAGTTCGGCGTGTTTGATGCTGAAATGACTGCGCTGCTCAGGGCGGTGCTCGACGAAGTTTGCGAAAATATTCCTGTAAGCGAAACGGGCGCCAGAGCGTACGTTGCTTCGAAGCTGCTCGATGCTGCGGCACATGGACAGCTCTCAACCGACGCGTTGAAAGCGGCGGGTCGCAAGGCCTTGAACCCACCAACGATGTGGCGCTGATTATCCGCTCCACATCACTCGATCACATCGTATTCGAAGGCGACGCCCTCCGGGTCGTTCTCCTCGAACCATCGTTCCGCGGCGTCCACCGTCGCGAAGACTTGATGTGATCGACGTCGCCGACCTGCTTGGCGGTGTTCACATAGACGCCCACCGTTGTGTTCCTTTTCAAAACTCGAGCCGGCGCTGTCCGTATCTAACCCAGTGTCCGAACCTGATTTAAGGGCCTAACATGGTAGAAGGCAAGCCAGCGGGGAAAGGCGATCCCACGTCCCGCGCGGGCAACAGGAAGGCTGAGCCATTGATCAACATTGCTGAGTGCCGCGAGCAGGCTAACCACTACAAGAGACTTTCTGGCGTGAGCGGCATTTCCAAGGATCGCGCCGCCGCCCTGAAAAACATCGCCCGAAGTTTCGTGGGTTTGGCTGGCCAGCTGGATAGACTGGCTTCCCGTGCGAGGAACGAGCAGAGGTAAGCAGCCTCAGCTGATGGCCTTAGTTACCAAGGTCGGCGGTTCTTTTTTTTGACCTTGGGAAATTTACGGTGGGCGCCGGTTCACGCTGGTGGGCCTAGCACTCCCGGCGCTCAAATCCGCAATTGGATCGGCAACCGGGAGCATTGGGGCTGGAATTGCCATGCCCAGCCATGTCGGCCCTCCAAGTGACAATACGTAGAAAACCGAAGTCCGGTAGTTGTCCGGACTCCATTTTCGGAACGGGGTGTTCTACTGAAGGAACACCGGCGCGATTTGAGCACTAATTTTTTTGTTATTCCGGGAATGCCGCAGTGGGGCTGGAACCACGCTGCGGCTTTTCCCATTCGGGGCGTACTGGTCCCAGCTGCGTTCCGTCGGGCAAACACTAACCTTTGACCCCTGCGGTAGCCTGCATCATAACTGTCACATGAAGAAAGGCGACGTGACGTGCCCTGATTGTTCGGCGGGATCTCGCCGGATCGAACTTGAATCCCGCAAGGGCAACGCCGGGCACTACAAGTGCCTGATCTGTGAGCGCGTCCTAGAGGTCTTCGACGGCTCCCGGGAGATTGCTTATCGGCTCGCCGTACAGCCGTCCGACTTGCATCCTGTGAGAGAGTAAGGCCGCCTCAGTTGGCGGCGCCTTATTGGTCCCTCTTCAGCTTGCGCCGGCCCCAGTGAGGCTCTTTGCCCTTCGGGTTAAACTCCGGGACGTGGTGGCGGTTCAATGCCCGCATGACCCCGATGCTGGCAAACATACTCGGGCCTCCACCTTCATCGCGGCTTGCCATTCCGATGCGGCGTGCTCTTTCTTCGGCGACGCGGCGATGTACTCGCCGGCGTCGAGCTGCGTCACCAGTATGCGATCGCCGATCGTGATCGGATCCTCGAAACGCCGACCCCAGCCTCGTTCCGTCATTCCTTCCGCTTCAGCTCAGGTCTCGCGGCAGCAATGGCGCGTTCAACCTCGTCGGCCAGAACTGTCAGATGCTCGGCCAGCCTTGTGAACATCTCGCTTCTTGGGTTCAGTAGCAAGATCGCGGATCAAGGCGCACTCGGCAGCATCCGTGCGGAGCTTTTCTAACTGAGCCTGCATGTCCTTCATTGCGACCGGTTCCGTTCCCGATGAGGAACTATACCGCTTTGGGCACAAGTGGACAGAACTGATTGCCGGTTTTTCCTATGCTCGTCACCACCTGGCGACCCCATTACCGCCAAGGTCACCTCCAACGGCCCCGGCCTCCACACTTCAAAAGCCCCCATGGCCGGGGCCGTTTTTAAGGTGGCTACCGATAGCCCATGTCGCCGATCGGCCCTTTTGCGTTCCAGTTGAAATCCGGTCGTACGTCTGCGCCGCGCCCGGCGCAGGCGGTGCAGACGAAGCGCGGCTCGACATCTGACAGCCGAACATCGTCGGGCCAGCGATCGGTGCCGAGCGCAACGTGACGGCCGCAGGGGCAATACATGAGGACGCCGCGCAAGCCCATCTCGCGCATCTCGCCAAAGGTGATCTTGATTGGCCGACCCTCGGCGTGCGTGGGCGTGTGGCGGCGGGCAGGGTGAGGCATGCCGAGATCCAACCGCTGCGCGGGCGACAGTCAAATTATCGATTACTGGTGGCTCGGACCGCGCGCGAGCTACTGCGCGTCGTGGGTGTGGAAAAGCGCTCACTGCGATCGACAGCTGGTTTTGCGCCCGCCGGCCGAGGCGGTGAACGACGAGAGCGCGGGGCTTCGGTCCCGCGCCCAGATCAGCGGAAAATGGTTGTTCCTATATTGAAGGGCTGACGGATCCGCAGGGCTCATGGGTTAGGAGCACGTGCCCGTGCCAACATTCACGGTGCGTTTGGGCGAAGCCAATCAAGGCCAGGATAATCAAAGCCACTGCGACGCATCCGGCTACAACGTTCTGCATCATGGCTGCCACTCCAGGTAAACTGTGACTGGCTTACTCGGCCAGGCTCCGCCTCGCTGCCGCGCACCGCGCTGGGCGCCCGGTCACCGAGTGATCACCGCGGACGGTGACCGGGCGGACAAGCTATCTGGCGGGCCTTCTCAAAGCGGCGTGAGAATCTGCCAGATGACCACCAGCACCACGACCACCATCATGACGTAGATAATCCTACGGCCGGTCTGGTTTATTTGGCTCATCGGATCACCCTGCACGGTTTGCCCTTCTTGCGCAGTGGCCCGCCATCTGGTGTCGGCCCTCCGAGGTGCAAGGCCCACATGATGCCACCCCCCAGCTTGCGCCCGTCTACCTCGATCGGATCATCCTCGAACGGGCGCCCCAGCCTTGATCGGTCATTGCCACGGGCTGACACCGCCTGCGCTATCTGGCGAAACCGGAGTCTAGAAGCTTCAGAGTCGAAATCGGCCACTTGCCGTCGTGGCCACCGATCGAGATCCGGAGCCCGTGCACCTCGTCAAGGAAGACGTGATCAACCGTCCCCGCCTTACCGTCGGTCAGGATAGCCCCCCTGCCGATTAGCTCCGTCTCGGCAGCATGAAGTTCTCGAAGGATGTTCGTCGCTCGTTTGGTCCAGTCATCGGACATGGTCATGCCCTACGCGGCTGGCGGATTAGTGAAGATCAGTCAGAGCGGCAGATGCATTGAGGCCATCGGCGCTTCGCGCGAATCAGTGCCGCCAACCGTCCTTGTCGAGCTCGACCCTGAAACCTTCCGGCAGCCGCGGCGTCTCGCCTTCGGTCACGACTTGCAGCGCGGCTTACTTCGGTGGGCGCAAATCGCCTTGAAGCCACCGGCCATTGGAATGCATGGAATCTTCATGCGCTGCGAATGTCGTAAGTGCGTGATTGCAGACAGCGCAGCGAAACCTGTGCAAGTCCACGCTTAGGCTTGCTGACTGCGAATGTCGAGTTCGGCCGCGTCGATCAACGCTTTGGCGGCGGCAAATTGCCCAATTAGCGTGTCGAGAACGGCGGCTTGGGCTTGGATGGTGGCGATGTTGGCAGCGATTGTTGCCATGATGGAGCATTTCGTTTTTTGCTAGGTGGGATCGTAGTCGGTCGCAGCGAAGCCGCCGAACGACGGCCACGGTGCTGCGGGTTCAGGCGCGGGCATGATCGGCTTGTAAGCCGGCTTCGGCAGCGGCGGTGGTGGTGACGGCGGCGCAGGTGGTGCGGCTGGCGCTGGCTGCTCTACACGCGAAGGGAGAGGAGCAGACGCGACCTTCACGATCGGCGGAGCCGGAAGCGCTGGAAGAGATGCTGCGCGAGCCTTGGCGCGATCGATGCGCTCTCCCAGTCCTTCCAACAGGCTAAACTCAACCCGCTCCTGGAACGCATTGACGCGAACATGCTTGCCGATCAGCTCCAGGCGGCGCAGTCGATCACTCAACCTGATCTTCTTGACGTGACCGACTTGCCTACGCTCCTCGCCCGCCCCTTCGTATAGCGCGTCGATCTCGACACCGGCAACGAGGCCTTGCCGCCAAATTTCCGGCCAAGCGTCTATGGGCTTGAGGTCGCCGCGCTCGTCGTACAGGTCAGCAAGGTCGGCTTCAGCTTCATCGGCTAGCGGCGACGATGACGAGCAGGGCCCGTGAGTGCCTCGGGCAAACGAACAGCTCTCAGCTAGCGATCGGGCTTTGCGCGCCCCTCAGAATGTCTTGCTTTCGGCAGAACAGGGCGCAACATCTGGCTTGCCATATTCACTGTCCGGACGGCGCCCGCTGGATTCATTGTACGTTACGTACAGAAGCGGCGCGTTACGAACCCAATTGACCCTTCAGGGCTGTCCCTAGAGAAAGGACATCAAATCACAGCGCTCCGCGGAGTCAGCTATGCTCCACCGCAGGCACGCGGTTAAGGAGGAGAGGATTTGATTTCGAATGAGATTCTGCCGATGATCAGCGAAACGCTCGCCGCCATGCGAACCCACCGTAACCGCATCCACCGCTATCGCCGTTTGCTTGAAACAGAGGTCGCGGGGCTTGACCGCCAGTATGTCGAAAGACGTCTGTCCGAGGAGCGATGTGCTCTCGACGCGCTAGTCTCGGCTATTTTTCCCTTGGTTTTCAAGTTCCCAAAGGCATCTACGCCTCCTAGGGAGATCGAAAGCAGTGGCGTACCAGAGCCCGGAGCCACTCAGGGTGAAGCCCGCTCTGCGTTAGAGGGTTCGCGGCGCGAGGCAAAATCAGGAGGCGCGTTCAAGAGAGCCTGCCGTGATCAAATTCAGCACAAAAATGGGAAAGTTCGCCGGATTTGTGCAGGCAGGACTGCGAAGATCAGCGGCTTCTTCCTATGACTAGTTAGATTTTCACTTTTGCATCGATCGCGCAGCTCGAATGCCGGCGAAGAAGCGCTGAATTCGAACGGGCAAACGCAGCGAGCGCTTATTCATCGCGCGCCCGAAAGGTCCGTAGCCTACGGACTCAGTCTGAAACTCTAGAAATTAGTGCGAAACATATCTCAAATGGGACTGTCCACTTTGACGCACGCAGCTATAAGTTGAGACATGGGACGATGGCGTTTTCAGCATTAGTTATGCGAACCATTTTTTGAACTGTTGCTATGCTTGAGGGTGACGAGAGAACGGGGGCAGGTCCGAAAGGAGCTTTGTTTTGCCCGAGTGAATTGCGCATCGCTCGTGGGGAACGGCCCAGTATGATTGGTACGCTTGATCTATTGGGCCGGCCTGCGATTTTGATCGATCAGAATGGCTTCGTGGCGGCTGTCAACGACAACGCGTCGAAGCTTTTCGATGACGATCTATCGGTGAAGGGACGGCGTCTGTTTGCAGCGGATGCTCAGTCACGACTGAGGCTGGACCGACTGATCACTCAGGTCCGCTTTTTGTCTGGCAAACCGGGCCGTAGCACCTTGCAAACAGTTGTCACCCGGAGTCAGCGCCGGCCGATTGTCATTGATGCCATCGTTCAGGACTGGGAAAGTGCAGGCGATCCCCTCCTCCCGGACATGGGCGCCCTTCTGATCCTGACTGATCTGAATGAAATACCTCGCGTCTCGCAGAGCTCTGTCATGGAGATCTTTGGATTGACTCCCGCGCAGGCTCGTCTCGCATCGCTGCTGGTGGAGGGAAAGTCGCTGGAAGAAATTGCATTTTATATGAACATTTCGTCGGGGACAGCGCGAAACCATCTGAAAGCTGTCTTTTTGCGAACCGGGACCAGGCGGCAAGCTGAGCTAGTCTCGCTATTGTCCCGGCTTCTATAACCCCGCCCATCCAAACTGGCCGGCCGGCTGCATTCTTCTCGCTGTGCAGGTCAACGTTTCCTGGTTTTCGATGACGGAAAGCTGACCAAGACTTAGCCAACAAGCCTACCTTGTCCATTGTGTGATGCCCGCGATACCTCGGCCTGGGCATTCGCTATGGCGGCGGTCAATTCCTCGCATTTCTGAGATTGTCTCAATGTTCCCCAAGCCGAAATCCGTCTTGTTGCCCAACACCTATGCCTTCGAATCCGAGCCGATGGTGAAGGCCACGGGTTTTCGCGAATACGACGCGCGCTGGTTGTTCCAGAAGGAAATCAACCTGATGGGGATCCAGGCGCTCGGCATGGGGCTGGGCGCGCTGATTGCGGAGCTCGGCGTCAAGCAGGAGATCGTCACCGGCCATGATTTCCGCGGCTATTCGGCCTCGATCAAATATGCGCTGATTTCCGGCCTGATGGCTGCGGGCTGCAAGGTGCACGACATCGGGCTCGCGGTGACGCCGATGGCCTATTTCGCGCAGTTCGACCTCGACGTGCCCTGCTGCGCCATGGTCACGGCCTCGCACAACGACAATGGCTGGACCGGCGTGAAGATGGGCGCCAACCGCCCGCTGACCTTCGTCCCCGACGAGATGACGCGGCTGAAGGAAATCGTGCTCAACGCCGAATTCAAGAACAAGGCCGGCGGCTCCTACCAGTTCCACGAGAACTATCCGGCGCGCTACATCGCCGACCTCACCAGCCGTCCGAAGCTGACCCGCAAGCTCAAGGTCGTCGCGGCCCGCGGCAATGGCACGGCCGGCGCGTTCGCGCCGCAGGTGCTGGAGGCGATCGGCTGCGAGGTGATCCCGCTCGACACCGAGCTCGACCACACCTTCCCGAAATACAATCCGAATCCGGAAGACATGGAGATGCTGCACGCGATCCGCGATGCGGTGCTGCATCACAAGGCCGATGTCGGTCTCGGCTTCGACGGTGACGGCGATCGCTGCGGCGTCGTCGACAACACCGGCGAGGAAATCTTCGCCGACAAGGTCGGCGTGATGCTCGCCCGCGACATGTCGGCGATCCACAAGGACGCGCAGTTCATCGTCGACGTGAAGTCGACCGGCCTGTTCGTCACCGATCCCGTGCTGCAGAAGCAGGGCGCCAAGGTCGCTTATTGGAAGACCGGCCATTCCTACATGAAGCGCCGCACCCACGAGACGGGTGCGCTCGCGGGCTTCGAGAAGTCCGGCCACTTCTTCTTCAACAAGCCGTATGGGCGCGGCTATGACGACGGCCTGGTGTCGGCGCTCGCGATCTGCGACATGCTCGACCGCGCGCCGGGCAAGTCGATGGCCGATTTGAAGAACGCGCTGCCGAAAACCTGGTCGTCGCCGACCATGTCGCCGCATTGCGCCGACGAGACCAAGTACGGCGTCATCGACCAGGTGGTGAAGCATTTTGAAGGCTTGCAGGCCAAGGGCGCCAGGATCGGCGGCCAGGCGATCCGCGATCTCGTCACCGTCAACGGCGGACGCGTCACGGTCGAGGACGGCAGCTGGGGCCTGGTGCGCGCGTCCTCGAACAAGCCCGAGCTCGTCGTCGTGGTCGAGAGCCCGGTCTCCGAGCAGCGCATGCACGACATGTTCGAGATGGTGAACAGCGTGCTGCGCACGCATGCCGCGGTTGGGGAATACAATCAGAGGATCCAAGGTGGCCTTGCTGGGCCGATCCGGCAGGCGAGGACCGATACCGAATTTGACTAATTAAGCTCGTCCAAGTTTCCGTAATCTATTTGGAGCAAGCCGTGACAACCAATCTTGTTTCTTCAGGCACGACCACGCTCAGTTCAAACTCCTCCAACAACTATCTCGTCTATGGTTCTGGCGCGCTTGTAATTGCTGCCAGCGTCATGCTTCCGGGACAATCCCTAGCGGGGATGACACCGCCCCAGTCGCTGTATCCAACCGTTCGCGCCAGAAGGGTGGAGCAGATGAGAGCGTTTCGGGCAAGATTCATCGAATAGCCGCGAAAAACGGCGTGCGTCCTTGGCATTAATCCCTCCTGGGCTCTTCGACCCGTAATCCGCGCGCCCCTCCTCTTCCAGGGGCCGTAGTACTGAAAGGCTAATCGCCATTTTTTGGTCTCAAGCGCCCTTTCACGCTGAAGTTGGGTAAGATTGAGTTACCCCGAAAATCGGTAGCAGAAAAGGAATTGCGGATTAGAAGAAAGGCAAGGCGGGCAGCTAGGCCTTAACTTGGATAGGTGGGAGGCTTTCATCCCGATGATTCAGTTATACTTCTAGTTCGCTCAGGCCGCCTGAACTGTCGTCAAAAACCTGTCGACTTCGATCCTCAGTTGCGCGCCGTTGGCGGACAGCATTTAGGCGGACAACCAAGCTGACCTGAAGCTCAGTCGGTTTCTGTTGCCCTGTCGCAAAATTACCTCGTGTAGGATCACACGCTCGGTCACAAAAACGGATTTTCCCCGTTCTACCCATTTCAATCGAAAAGACTGCTTCTCGGGTCGTTCGGGAGGCTTTTTCATGATCGGGTTGGGTTGGCGATTGGTTCACTGTCATTTGGAATCATAGCAGTTTACCCGAAACATGAAGTTAGAAGAGCTTGCGCTTCTCGTGCCTCCAGCGAGCCTAGGTACCGAGCAAATGGCGGCAGGGTCTTAACCGGCCCGGAGGGCGGATGTCTTTTGATGGCCCTTTCGAGGCCGAATTGGCGGGTTGAAGCAGCGCAAGCAAATGAAAGGCAAACTTGCCAAACTTTTTTGGCTCCAGCCTCGCCCATTTTTGCGCTTGCCAAATTGGAAGATCCAGAAGCAGCGCAAGCAAATGGCGTGCGCCATTCAAGACAAAAATTGGTCAATTGGTCACCGGCAACTTACCCTAGGGTTTCGACCGTGCCTGTGGAATTTCGAGACCTGCGCTGGGCGATCGTCGCGTCCAAGCACCGAAGCCTCCGCCAAGCGGCAGAGGCGCTCAGAATCAAGCAACCCACTCTTAGTCGCGGCCTGCGCAATCTCGAATACAGGTTGGGCGTCACTCTGTTTAAGCGTACCAATGGCGGCACACGACCTACCGTTGAAGGGCAGGAATTCCTCGAAGCTGCCCGGCGTTTCGTTGATGAGACGGAAGCAATCACGGTTCGTGGCAAGAACCGCTCGCGTGGTGAGAGCGGCCGATTGACCATCGGCATCCACACTTCCCTGTCAGCCGGCAATCTCCGGGCCACTCTCATCGAGCACCGGCACCGCTTCCCCGATGTCGACAGACAACTGGTTGACGGAGCGAGCGACCATCTGATTTCGGATCTCGCCAGCTCCGCGATTGACGTCGCCTTTGTGGCCGGCCTCAGTCCAAGGTGGAGCGACAGGTCATTGTTGCTCTGGAGCGAGCGTGTCGTTGCCGCCCTCCCCGCGAACCATCCGCTGACAGGTCGTGACGTAATTCACTGGGGCGAACTGAGGCACGAATCGCTTTTGATGTCGCAGCGAGGCCCGGGACCGGAATTCCTGAAGCTCCTTGACAGCAAATTGGGGTCTTCCGATCCTTGCCCGCTGGTTCGCCATGATGTGGTGCTCGACCGTCTTCTCTCCTTGGTCGGCGTGGACTGGGGCATTCTACTGGTATTGGAAAGTGCGACGGGCGCAGTCTATCCGGGTGTCACCTTCCGCGAGGTGCATGATGCCGAGGGGCCGACGCGGCTGAGCTTGCGCGCTTATTGGCGGCAGGACAACGCTAATCCATCGCTGCGTCCGTTGCTCGACCTGCTTCGGGAGCGCTATCCTGATATTTCCGCTGCCCCAGATGCGAGCTGAACAGCATTTCGTCGGGCCTTCGCAAAGGCGCGGTCGGTTGCGATAAAGCGCCCAACCATTGGCGATCAACTTGGCAGCCTTGGTCGGCGTCGTCGCGCCGCCGCTACGCGTCAGAATCGGCATAGCTTTGAGATCCCTGAAGACTGCAGCATCTGTTCGAGCATCGGCATCGGGGTGTCACGATCACCCCTGGGGGGCGGCATTTCCTGGACGAGGTGCGTCGCGGTGTCGAACATTCGCCGGTGCTTGCTGTGATCGCTCACAGTCCCGGCAGGCTGAACCTTGGCTGCCGCCGACTCGCGCCCCTAATCGCTGAACCTAGCGCTCGTCGACGGCCGAAGCACCCACGGGAAAGCGAACCAGACCCATGCGATGATCTGAAGGACAAGATTGAGGAAAAAGGCTATCTGGTACGCGATCTCCGGATAATGCCCCGCCTGAGGCGTCCAATGTTCAAGGACGACGCCAGTGGCATATTGCAGGACAAACGCTCCACCGATATGGAACACGTTCAGCGCAGCATTGGCCCGTCCGGCAAGCTCTTTCGGGAAATAACTAGCCAGGATCGCATAGCTAAGCACCGTAGCTGCGCCGACGGCGGCCACAGCGGCCCACAGGACGTATGATGACAACGGCCATCGCAGGATAATCGCGAATTGCACGGCAATGAACATAAGGCCGACGACCGCGAGGAGCGCCTCTGTTCCAATGCCATAGCGACGCAGCCGATCAGCCAGAACGCCTAGCAGGAGCGCACCCAGGCTACCGCGACGGTCATGACAAGCAAATGTTGCACCAAAGCAGCGCGATCAAGTCCCTCGACGTCAGTGAACCACTGCGCTGCCCAAAGTCCCTGCAGCGCCCAGGCGGTGCCGACGGAAGTCGCTGATAGCGGCGCCAGACGCCAGAAATGCGGATCGGTATAAATCTTCTTCAAGCTGGCCACGGCTGTTCCACGCAGGACCGGCGTTGCCGATGCACTCTCCGGCACCAAGAGATAGATCATCGAGATAGATCATCGCCGAACAGCCGGCCGTGAAGACAGCTAACAATGCGAAGAGCGTCCTCCACCCAACCCAAGCCAGCAACCACTGCGCCGGCGAGGTCGTGGTGACTGCTCCCAATGCACCGAGCATGACCATCAGGCCGTTGAGAAACGGAAGACGGTCCTTCGGAAACCAGAGAACGAGGGCTTTCAATCCGGCGGTCAGGCTCGCGGCGACGCCGAGACCGAGTAGCGCCCGGCCTAGAAGCAGCATGAGCAAATTGTCTGACGTAGCAAACAATGCGGCGCCGACCGCAGCAGCAACCAGCAGCACGCTCTGGATCAGCCGCGGACCATATCGATCCAGAAGGATGCCGACGGGTATCTGCGCTACCGCGAAGGTGAGAAAATAGACCGAAGTCAGCAAGCCAAGATCACCAGCGTCGAGCCCCAATTCCGATGTCAGGGGAGCGGCGATCAAAGCGTTGATTGTCCTGAAGAGGTACGAGAGGTAATAACCGACAGCAAAAGGTAGAAACACCCGCATGACAAGTGCGGAGACACCCATCACGTCTGCAACTGATCGTCGCGGCACGTAGGTGCGGCTTGGGCTAGGCGGCCGCGAATAAGGCGTGGTTTCAGCGCCGTTAGATCTCTCGCTGTAGCGGGATGTTGGTCCGGTCTGGAAAGGTTCGAATGCTGCCGCCCTCCCGCACGGCAGCATTCGGCTCTGACCCGCCATCAACCGTGTCGGACAGACGACGGTCTGGTTCTGAAGACCTGCAATTCGTGCGGCGATCCGCGCTTGCCGCAAGGTGGCTCGCCCAGCGGTTCTTATTCGTCACGAGGCGCCGGTTCATCGTCTCCCGGAGGAGGGATGTCCCCCGCTCAACACGACGTCCTACTTGCGCAGCGAACTCATCGAAGCGTTCTGAGCCCACCACAGTCGCCATATGCTGCTCTGCCGCCGATAACGAGGGCGTAACAGCCAAGTGAAAGCGCGCGTGAAGGGCGACGGCCTCATTCACCATCTTGAGATCGGCACCGAGACGCCCGATCTGATCGTTCAACTCAGTGAGGCGGCCTGCCACGATCGCGAAATGTTCAGCAGCGTTATCGGATTCGAGAAAGCTATCGAGCGCGGCTTCAATAAGTTCTGACTTTGTGACTCCCGTGCGTGTAGCCGCGGCGGTCAACCGCGTTGACATGGATTCGCTGAGATGAACGCCGGTCCGGGATTTCATGAGAGGACTCACTGTGAAGCGCCTGGAGTGTTGCAGTAACGGGCCACTGCCTTCGTGCGTGTATCGCACGTCATCTCAAGTTTCAGATCGGATTCAGCCTCAATTTCCGGATGCCCGCGGCGCCAGCTCCCACGCTCGACGGCGGCTAGAAAGCTGTCGAGCTGAGCATTGAATGCTGTCGGCTCTTCCAGATTGATGGTGTGGCCGGTGTTGGGACAGATCCAAAGACCGGCGTTGGGAAGCACTGCTTTCAGCATCAGGTTAGTCTCAAGGCAGGGCGCGTCTTCATCGCCCAGGGCCAGCAATACCGGTGTTCGCATCGTTGAGAACTGATCGGCCAGATCATGCAATGGCGGTCGCACCCCCTGACAGCGCGCCATCGTATTCGACATACCTAGCGGTGAGTGGTGACGCAGGCGTTCCTGGAACTCTTCCCAGCTCCGTGTGTCCTTGTATTTGAGTTGAATACGAGTCTGACCATGCGCCATTCTCCGGGCCATCGCGTCCATCCCGCGCTCGATGAAAGCCCGCGCGAGAATGGAGGTTTCTCTCGACCAGGCGTCCTGCTGGGAAGGAGCCGATCCGGATCCCACACCGGCCGCGACAATCGCGCTGGCTCTCTTCGGATAGCGTAATCCGAACTGCAAGGCGGCATATCCGCACATGCTCAATCCGACCAGGTGTGCGTGTTCGACAGCGAGGCCACGCATGACGGCGGCGATGTCGTTCACAGCGAGCTCCCAGCCATATAGCGTCGGATCGTCAGGAACGTCGCTGGGGGCATATCCGCGAGCGTTGAAAGTGATGCAGCGATAGGCACGAGAAAAGTAGCGAACCTGGGTTTTCCATCCGCGGCTATCTGAGCCGAACTCGTGCAGGAAAATGATCGGATGACCTTCCCCGGCTTCCTCAAAATAAAGCTTCACACCCGTGGCATCGATATATGGCATCTGACTTCCTGTTCACCTGAACGCGTCTACGTGAGCAAAATGCTGGTCTATGACCGGATTTGACTTGATGGGCTTTCGTCCCGGCCGTTTCTGCAAGGCAACGCTGAACGATCGTCCCCTTATCAATTTGTTGCCGCGCGTTTCACCTTTGAAAACCCCTTGTCTGTTGCCATGAATCTTTGGATCATCGGAGCGATGAGCTTGGCGGGATCGGGTGCCGGCTGTCCGCTCTCGCGCGCGATCGCCTCGGCATAGGCGAGGAGATTGCGATGGACGGCAGCCGGCAACTCGACGGCGATCTTCACCGGCTTATCGTCGAGGATGGTTCCGAGCTTCAGCTTGCTCATCGGCTTGCCTCCTGGCGGTAGGGAGCCAACACCAAATCCCGCGTAACGATGACCCGCACCGGGAAACCTGGCCGGATGGTCAGCGTCGGCTGGATGTTGAGCTGGCGCTGCACGATCTGCTGGCCGGTCTGGCTGATGCTGTTGGACGCGCCGCTACGGATCGCTTGAACGAGGTTGTTCTCATTCTGGCTCGTGCCCGCCTCGCCTCCGACGCTGAGCATGGTCGAGAGGACGGCAGCCTTGAACAGCATGCCCCAGTGGTTGTCGACCTCATCCTCGAGACCGGCATAACCACCGGTGTCGGCGCCGGGCTGGCGCTCTAGCACGATCGAGTTGCCATCCGGCATGATGATGCGGGTCCAGACCAGGAGGATGCGGGACTGGCCGAACGCGACGGAGCTATCGTACTGACCTATCAGTTTGGCACCCTGCGGGATCAGAAGATATTTGCCAGACGGACTGTCCCAGACCGCCTCGGTCACCTGTGCGGTGACTTGGCCGGGCAGATCGGAACGAATGCCCGTGATGAGCGCAGCCGGAATCACGGTGCCCGCCTGCACGACGTAAGGTGAGGCCTTGGCTTCGAGCCGTTCCGGACTGACCGTGCGCTTGTCTGTCGGAGCAGTGAGGAAGGCCGTCTTGCGGTCCTGCATGTTCTGGGCAGATCCGGCATCGACGGGCGGTGTCGCGGCCGGAGTGGCCGTGGCGCCAGCGGAGGCATTCGGGATGAGTTGGCCGACGCTCTGCGGTTGCTGAGCAGTTTGGGCAAAGAGGCGGCTGACCCGCGCCGCCTCGATTTCCTGGCCCCTGCGCTGCGTCTCGGGATCTGACGTCGCCGCCATCGTGTTCGGTGCAGCGCCGGTGTTGAGGATCGGCTTGCCGAGATCGCCGGGCAGCGGCGGCCCGAGCGGCGGTGCTTGACGCGGCAGGCCGGTATAGTCTTTCGGCAACCCGGCCAGACCCTCGGCCGAAGGCCGGTTCTGGGTGCTGAGCAGTTCTTGGCCGCTCTGCGCCTTGTTGCCGGTCTGGAGCGCGTAGCCGAGCGCGCCCGCGACCGCGAGGGCAGACAGCGCGCCGAGGCCGACAAGGACCTTGCGCGAGAGCCGTGTGACACGGGGCCGCTCGCCTCGGAGCCGCAGGTCCGGCGGCGCGACGGGCGGAATGTCGCCCTGACGTTCGTCTTCGCTGTCTATCGCCATGCGCGCGGCCTTCCGTCGGTGCGGACGATGCGCACGCGCCGCTCACTATCCTTGTCGCCAAGACGCAATTCGGCGGCGGCGAACAAGCGGTCGACGATGTAGTAGTTACGGTTTGCTCGGTAGTTCACCAGTTCGGAGCCGCCGGCTGGACCTATCACGAACAGCGGCGGCATTTCACCCTGGGCGATACCGCTTGGGAACTCGATGTAGACCTTGTTGCCGTCATCAAAGGCGCGCAGCGGACGCCAGGCCGGGTCGTCGCCCTCAATAGAGTAGCGGAAGTTGATCGAGGCGAGATCGACGCCAGCCGCAATTGGCGCCGCAGTTTCAGCGGCCGCATTCTGCCGCCGAAGCGCAATCAGCTGGTCCTCGGGATACTGCCAGGAGACCGAGGCCATATAGGTCTTTTCCGTCGAGCACAGCTCGAGGAGATAGGTCCGCCGATCGGTGTTGATCACGAGATTGGTGACCAAATCCGGCCGCGTCGGCTTGACGAGGATATGAATCTTCTTGGTCGCGCCCGCGCCGCTCTCGGTATCGCCGATGATCCAGCGCACAGTGTCACCGGCGGCAACCGGACCGGAGCCGACGAGTTGCTCACCCTCCTGGAGGGCGACATCTGTGATCTGGCCGGGCGCCGTGTAGACCTGGTAGAGGGCTCCGCCGGAGAACGGATAGACCTGTACTGCGTTGATGAAACCATTGCGGACCGGCTGCACCCGTGCCGCGGCGTTGGCCTGTTTGACGCGAACCTTTGGATCGGCGGCTTCCGGGACGCGTTTGCCGGCGGCGAGCGGCTTCAACTGCCCGGGCAGTGGCAGCGGCTGGGGCAACTCCACGATTTTGACGGGCGGCGCCGGGTCGACGGTGAGCGTCGCAGGCTCCGCAGTGTCGTAGCTGATGTCGGGTGGGATGAAATTGTGCGCGCAGCCGCCAAGGGCTGAGACGGATATCAGCAAAGCCGTCAAAGCGGATTTACGGAAAGACGTATCGCCGTCCTTCCGGTTTTGATGAACGATGGAAAAACGCGAAGCCGGACCGCCGGCTTTTGCGAAAATCGGCGGGGTCATTGTCCCAGCTCCTTTGACCAGTTGATGGCGTTGACGTAGATGCCGAGTGGATTCTTGCGCAGCCGATCGGCGTCGGTGGGCGGCTGAATCGCGATGGTGAGGATCGCGGTCCAACGCGTGGTGCCGGCGAGCGCCCCGTCCTGAAAGCGGTGCTCAACCCAGGCCACGCGAAAACTGTCGGGCGAGGCGCGGATGACGCTGGAGACGTCGATCGCGACCTGCTGCTTGCCGAGATTGGCGAAGGGGTCGTTGGCGCGGGCGTAGTCGTTCAGCGCCGCCGCGCCCGCCGTGGTTGTGAAATCATAGGCCTGCAGCCAGTTGTGCCGCACGATGATCGGGTCGGCCGGAAGCGAGCGAACGATCTGAATGAAGTGGGCGAGATACCAGGCGATCTGTGGGTCGTTCGGCCTGTAGTCGGCGGTAGCGGGCGCCATGACTTGCGCTTCGCCGAGCTTGTCGACCTGCACCACCCAGGGAACGACAGTGCCGTGCGTGGATTGCCAGACGAGTCCACCGGCAAGGCCGCAGGACAGCATCAGCGAACCGAAGGCCATCAGCCGCCAGTTCCTGGCCTGCACCCGGGCGGATCCAATGCGCTCATCCCAAACTTGCGCTGCGCGCTGGTAGGGGGTTTCTGGTTCGGGCGTGCGGCCGTAACGAACCGACGATCGCCGGAAGACTGACATTCGTTATTCTCCTCCCGAGAGGTCGACGGAGTGGCCGCCGCCATGGCTGTCGCCGGATTTGAGGGCTTGCGCGGTGGTCTGAGCGCCGTGAATGACGGTCTGATTGCGCTTGACGCGTTGGGCCCAGGCGGGCGGACCGCTCTCGCTCGGCACTTGAGATGCGGCTCCATCGTTTGCGGCCGCGCCGCTCCGAATGGTCCCCATCGTCGAGGAGCCACCCGTGTTGGCGACGCCGGCACGGGCGCCAGAAGTGAAGCTCTCCGTCATTGTCCCTGCCGCTTGCGCAGCGGCGCGTCTGACGGGAGCTGCCGCGTGACTAGCCGCCGCACGGCCTGCACCGCCGAGACCGGACGCGACGCCGCCGGCGCCGGACCGACCGGCTGATGCGAGGCTGTAGGCGGAGGACATGCCGCCCGCCATCGCCGCACCGCCGCGCGCGGCAGCCGCAGCACCAGAGCTGGCTGCCATCGCTCCCCTTCCGGCCAAACCGAGCGCCGCGCCGCCGACCATCGCTGTACCGGCAACAGCCAGACCCGTGCCGACGGTAGCGCCCGCACCAAGCTGCGGCGCGCCGGAAACAAGCCCGGTCGCGATGCCGGGCCCGAAGATGCCGAGGCCCAGCATAGCGAGCGCCGCGAGCACGACAGAGAGCGCCTGCTCGATCGTCGGCTGGCCGCCGGCATAGGCGGTGGTGAACTGCGAAAAGAGCCCGGTGCCGATGCCGACGATGACGGCGAGCACCATGACCTTCACGCCGGAGGCAACGACATTGCCCAGCACCTTCTCCGCGAGAAAGGCGGTCTTGTTGAAGAGCGCGAACGGAATGAGGATGAAGCCGGCGAGCGTCGTCAGCTTGAACTCGATCAGCGTGACGAAGAGCTGCACCGCCAGAATGAAGAAGGCGATCAGCACCAGCAGCCAGGACACCATCAGCACGGCAATTTGTACAAAGTTGGAAAAGAAGCTGGTGAAGCCCATCATTTGGCTTGCGGAGTCGAGCAACGGCTGCCCGGCGTCGAGGCCGACCTGCGCAAGCCGGCCGGGCCGCAGGAAGTCCGCCGTCGAGATCGACGAGCCGCCGGCCTTCAGGCCGAGGCCTGCGAAGCTGTTGAAGATGATGCCTGAGAGCTTGGTGAAGTTAGTGATGATGAAGGCAAAGAAGCCGATGTAGAGGGTCTTCTTCACCAGTCGCTGGAGAATGTCTTCGTCTGCGCCCCAAGCCCAGAACAGGCCCGCGAGCGTGATGTCGATGACGATCAACGTCGACGACAAATACGTGACCTCGCCCTTGATCAGGCCGAAACCCGAATCAATGTAGGTCGTGAAAGTATTGAGAAAGGTGTCGATGACGCCGACGTTGTTCACGGCTTCTCTCCCTTTGGAACAGCCGTCATCGGCTGAGTGGCCGGCGCGGCTTGCGGCAGACGTGGCCGCGCCGGCCTGCCGAAGAAGCGCGCGCGGTTCTCCTTCCAAACCGCCTGGCAGTGCGGATCTTCGGCATCCTGGGGTCCAAGCTCGGCGCAGCGGAGCAGCTCGGCCGAGAGGTCATCGGGAGCGGAGACAGAGGGGGCGTCGGATACCGGCCGCTCGGCTGGACGCCGATGGATGACGTGCAGCGCGGCGAGGAAAATCACGAACACGACGATCATCGCGCCTGCGCGAAAGATATCCGAGCGCTCCATGATCGGTGCCTCAGTTGCCGCTGAACATGGTGACGTTGCCCGGCTGATAGCCGCTGCGTGTCGAGAAGATTTTGTATTGCTGCTGGCCCTGCGACTCGGTCGCCGTTACGCGCGCCTGCTCCAGCGCATCCGCCCGTCCCTTCGCGGCGAGCACCGCGACGAGATCGGATAGCTGCTGGGATTGCAGCGCGAGGAGTTGGTTGCCGGCTTGAGCGGCTTGCAAAGCGCCACTTGCCGACTGACTGGCGGTAACCAGCGTACTCATTGCGCTGGAGTTGGTCGAGATATTGCCGACGACGCCGGCCTGCACCTTCAGCGAGTCTTCGAAAGCGCCCACCGAGTTCTGCCAACGACTTTGAGCCGCGGCAAACATTGTTGCATTGGAGCCCGTCGCCGCCGCCGTGCCGTAGGTGCTGGAATACATCGTCTGGACGCGCTCGACGTTGAAGGCGATGTTCTGGGCCTGGCTCAGCAGTGACTGGGTCTTGGCAATCGATGACTGAAGCTGGGTCAGCGTCGACAACGGCAGGTTGGCGAGGTTCTTTCCCTGATTCACCAGGCTTTGGGCCTGATTGGTCAGCATCTGGATCTGATTGTTGATCTGCTGCAGCTCGCGCGCCGCGGTCAGCACGTTCTGGCTGAAGTTGGTGGGGTCGTAGACGATCCACTGCGCAAGGACCGAGGTCGTCGAAAGCGGCGAGATCGAAAAGGCGAGCGAGAGAGCCGTCGCAGCGGCCAAGCCAGCGCGCCGCACTTCGAGAGCGGTCATGATTGCACCTCCAGGTTTGTCAGGTCAGGGATGAGATCGGCGGCCCACAGCAGTTCGTGATCGGCGAGCCAGGCGGCCGTGAAGTCGTCACGGCCGTGCTCGGCAAGCAGCCGTTCGATTGCGGCATGGTCGGTCTTGGAGGAGGCGGCGCAGAAGGCGAGCGCAACTGGCCCAAGGCCGAGCTCGAACAGCCGATTGCCGCGACGAGACTGGCAATAGTAGTCGCGCTTCGGCGTCGCCCGCGCGATGATCTCGATCTGGCGGTCGTTCAAGCCGAACCGCTGGTAGATGGCGGTGATCTGCGGTTCGATCGCGCGCTCGTTCGGCAGGAATATCCGCGTCGGGCAGCTCTCGACGATCGCTGGCGCGATGTTGCTGCCATCGATGTCGGAAAGCGATTGAGTGGCGAAGACGACGGAAGCGTTCTTCTTCCGCAGGGTCTTCAACCATTCCCTGAGCTGTTGCGCGAAGGCTGGATCGTCGAGGACGAGCCACCCCTCGTCGATGATGAGGAGGGTCGGCCGGCCGTCGAGCCGGCCCTCGATGCGATGGAAGAGGTAGGTGAGGACGGCAGGCGCCGCGCCTGCGCCGATCAAGCCCTCGGTCTCGAACGCCTGCACCGACGCAAAGCCGAGCTGCTCGGCCTCCGCGTCGAGCAAACGGCCGGAGGAGCCGCCGACGCAATAAGGTTGCAGCGCCTGCTTGAGTGCGGTCGATTGCAACAGAACCGTCAAACCGGTGATCGTGCGTTCCTCGGCCGGTGAGGACGCCAGTGACGTCAATGCCGACCAGACGTGCTCCTTCACGGTCGGATCGATGGTGACGCCCTCCTTGGCGAGGATTGCCGTCACCCATTCGGCCGCCCAGGCGCGCTCGGCCGCATCGCCGATACGTGCGAGGGGTTGAAGGGAGACTGAATCTTCGGCGCTGTTGGACAGACTTCCGCCGAGGTCGTGCCAGTCGCCGCCCATGGCAAGGGCCGCCGTGCGGATCGAGCCACCAAAATCGAAGGCGAAGATCTGGCTTTTCCGGTAGCGCCGGAACTGGATCGCCATCAGCGCCAGCAGCACGGATTTGCCGGCGCCGGTCGGGCCGACGATCAGGGTGTGGCCGACGTCGCCGACATGCAGCGAAAACCGGAACGGCGTCGAGCCTTCGGTCTTACCGAAGAAGAGCGGGGAGCTGCGGAAATGCTCATCCCGATCTGACCCGGCCCAGACCGCTGAAAGCGGAATCAGGTGAGCGAGGTTCAGTGTCGAGAGCGGCGGTTGGCGAACGTTGGCGTAGGCGTGACCCGGCAGAGAGCCGAGCCAGGCTTCGAGCGCGTTCACCCCTTCCGGCATGCAGGTGAAGTCGCGCCCCTGGATCACCTTCTCGACGAGGCGAAGCTTCTCAGTGGCGAGACCGGGGTCCTCGTCCCAGACGGTGACGGTCGCGGTGATGTAGGCTTGACCGACGTCGTCGGTGCCCAGTTCCTGCAAGGCGAGATCGGCGTCAGTGGCCTTATTCGCCGCATCGCTATCGACCAGTGTCGAGGCCTCGTTGGTCATCACCTCCTTGACGATGGCTGCAATCGACTTGCGCTTGGCGAACCACTGCCGGCGGATCTTGGTCAAGAGTTTCACCGCCTCGGTCTTGTCGAGGAGGATCGCGCGGGTCGACCAGCGGTAAGGAAAGGCAAGCCGGTTCAGCTCGTCGAGGATTCCGGGATAGGTCGCGGTCGGAAAGCCGACCACCGTGAGTGTACGAAGATGATGGTTGCCGAGCCGCGGCTCGAGGCCACCGGCAAGCGGTTCGTCCGCGAGCAGCGCGTCGAGATGCATCGGCGTCTCGGGGACGCGCACGCGCTGTTGCCGGGTCGAGATCGTCGAATGCAGGTAGGTCAGCGTCTCGCCATCATCGAGCCACGCCACCTCAGGCATGAACCCTTCGACAAGTTGCAGGACGCGGTTGGTCCGATCAACAAAACCACGCAGCAGCTCGTGGGGATCGACGCCGCTCTGCGCGCGGCCCTCATAGAGCCAGCCTTCGATCCGCGAGGCGTCCTCAGCCGGCGGGAGCCAGACGAAGGTCAGGAAATAGCGGCTCTCGAAATGCGCGCCCGCCTCCTCGAAAGCGTCCCGCCGCTCCAAATCGACCAGCGCTGATGCGGCGTCAGGAAAAGTATTGTGCGGATAAGTCTGGGCGGCGATGCGCTGGGCCTCGACGAAGATCGCCCAACCTGAGCCGAGACGGCGGAGCGCGTTGTTGAGTCGGGCCGTTACGCCGACCAGTTCGGCAGGCGTCGCGCTGTCGAGATCCGGCCCGCGGAAGCGCGCCGTGCGCTGGAACGCGCCGTCCTTGTTGAGGACGACGCCCTTCTCGACCAAAGCGGCCCAGGGCAGGAAGTCGGCAAGACTGTGGGGCCGGTTGCGGTATTCGGCGAGGTTCAGCATGGAAGTCTCACACGCCGAGGTAAGAAGGATAGCGGAGGTGGCGTCGAACGACGTCCACGAACTGCGGGTCGCGCTTGGCCGCCCAGACCGCCGCGGCATGGCCCACGGCCCAAATCAGCGCGCCGGGGATCCAGAGGTGGAGGCCGAGCGCTATTGCCGCGGCCAACGTGCCGTTGGCGATCGCAACCGTGCGGGGCGCGCCGCCCATCAGGATTGCCTCGGTGAGCGCGCGATGAACCGGCGCGAAGAAGCCCGGCACGTCTAGATCGATGATGCCGGCCATCACACCAGCGCTCCGCCGGAGAAGCTGAAGAAGGTCAGGAAGAAGCTCGACGCGGCGAAGGCGATCGACAGACCGAAGACAATCTGGATCAGCCGGCGGAAGCCACCGGAACTATCGCCGAACGCAAGCGTCAGGCCGGTCACGGTGATGATGATGACCGACATGATCTTCGCGACCGGCCCTTGCACCGACTCCAGGATCTGATTGAGCGGCGTCTCCCACGGCATCGACGAGCCGGAGGCGTAGGCCGCGGGCGCGATTGCAATGGAGATGACGGCAATTGCGGCGAGGCCCGTGAAGCGGAGTCGCACGCGACGGATCGCGGGAGGAAACTGGATCATGAGGGGTCTCCGGGAAGTGAGGATGGGCCGCCCGCCGCGGCAGAGTTGACGCGGTAGTCGCCGGTGGCGGGATCGAGGCCGGCGACGAGAGCAAGTTCAGCGAGGCGGCGTTCGCTGCCGCGGCCGCGCAGAACCGCGACGAGATCGATGGTCTCGGCGATCAGCGCCTTGGGAACAGTGAGGACGGCTTCCTGGATGAGCTGCTCGAGGCGGCGAAGCGCGCCCAGAGCCGTGCCGGCGTGAATCGTTCCGATCCCACCGGGGTGGCCCGTGCCCCAGGCTTTGAGGAGCTCCAGGGCTTCGCTGCCCCGTACCTCGCCGATCGGAATCCGGTCGGGGCGTAGGCGGAGGGAAGACCGAACCAGATCCGACAGGGACGCCACGCCGTCCTTGGTGCGCAGCGCGACCAGATTCGGCGCGCGGCACTGCAGTTCACGCGTGTCCTCGATCAGGACCACGCGATCGGTGGTGCCGGCGATCTCCGCCAGCAGCGCGTTTGTCAGGGTGGTCTTGCCGGTCGACGTGCCGCCGGCGACCAGGATGTTCTTGCGGGCCGCGACGGCTTCGCGGAGCATGCCCGCCTGCCCGGCCGTCATGATGCCGGCCGCCGCGTAGTCATCCAGGGTGAAAACAGCCACCGCAGGCTTGCGGATCGCAAAGGCCGGCGCCGCAACGACAGGCGGGAGAAGCCCCTCGAACCTCTCCCCCGTCTCGGGAAGCTCGGCCGAGACGCGGGGCTTTTCGGCATGCACCTCAGCGCCGACATGGTGCGCGACCAGGCGCACGATCCGCTCGCCGTCGGCGGCGGACATCGTTCGTCCGCTATCCTCCAGCCCGCCGGACAGCCGGTCGACCCAGAGCCGACCATCGGGGTTGAGCATCACCTCGACGATCGAGGGGTCTTCCAGGAAGGTGGCGATCGCGGGACCAAGCGCGGTGCGCAGCATGCGCGCGCCACGCGAGAAGGCTTCCGAATGGAGTGAAGTGCCCGCCACGATCGTCCCCCGTCGAGTACCAATCGCGGCAAGCGATCAGCAACGGGGATGGATAGAAAAGGCAGGAAACGGGTTAGTTCAACAAGTATTCAGGCGTCGTAGGAAGCGGGCGTAGAGCGGCGAAAAAATACTTGCTGCGTCGAAGCATGCTGATCGACAGTAAGCGCGAATTTCCCTCCACCTTTTGCTTTTGAGTACTCTGATGCATGAGGTGTCCACCAAAATAGGTGGGCACCTTGTGATGGCAGACGATGATCAGAAATTGCGAGTGAGGCTTGTTGGCCGGAACGGTCGCCGGCGCTACGAGGCGGCATCGAAGGAGCGTCTTGTCGCGACCTGTCTTGAGCCTGGGGTTTCGGTATCGAGACTTGCGCTCGAACACGGGGTCAACGCGAACCTGCTTCGGAAGTGGATCAAGAAGCACACCGCGACCAGGTCTCTGCCGCCATCTTCACCATCGGCGTTCATCCGGGTTCAGCTTGAGGAGACCGCCGATCGAGCCCTGTCGCGACAAGACAGCGTGGCGACGGTTGATTTGCCGGCGACTTGCGATGAAGTGCGCGGGTCGGAACCCAAGGGGACTACAGCTTTTTGTTCTCTAGCTGTGGAATCTCAACAGGTCGTCCTTCGGGAGGCCGAGGCGGCTGATGGGTGGTTTGGCCTGCAGGCTGCCGTGCGGGCGATGCCAGTTGTAGTGATGAAGCCAGATTGGCAGGTTTTTGGCGCGCTGGTCTGAGGTGTCA
Source organism: Bradyrhizobium sp. BRP56 (assembly GCF_020194035.1). Classification (NCBI taxonomy): domain Bacteria; kingdom Pseudomonadati; phylum Pseudomonadota; class Alphaproteobacteria; order Hyphomicrobiales; family Nitrobacteraceae; genus Bradyrhizobium; species Bradyrhizobium sp. BRP56. The sequence goes on along the minus strand of NZ_JADYVV010000075.1, from coordinate 21,564 downwards.
TAGGCGCGAGCGTAGGCCCATTCGCGCAGCACTGTCTGGATGAAGCGTTCGGCCTTGCCGTTTGTTTGCGGTCTGTAGGGTCTGGTGAAGATGTGCTTGAGGCCGAGCTTCCTGCACGCTCTGGCGAAGGCCTTGGCGCGGTAGCAGGAGCCGTTGTCGGTCATGATGCCGGTGACCTTCATGCCGAGGCTGCGGTAGTAAGTGACGGCCTCCTTGAGGAAGGCGATGGCGCTCTCCTTTTTCTGATCCCGCCGGATCTGGGAGAAGGCCAAGCGCGATGCATCGTCGATGGCCACGTGGACGAACTCGTGGCCGGCGCCGCGGCTTCGCCTTTCTGGCGATCGTGTGTGATGCGGTGGCCTGGTCTTACGAACCTGCCGAGCTTCTTGATGTCGATATGGATGAGCTCGCCGGGGTGCTCGCGCTCGTACCGGCGCACCGGCTCGGCGGGCTCCAGATCGCGTATCCGGCTTAATCCCAAGCGGCGAAGGATACGGCTGACGGTGGCCGGTGACACCTCGACCTCGGCAGCAATCTGCTTGCCGGTGTGGCGCTGCCGGCGCAACGTCTCGACGGCGGCGCACGTGGCCGGCGGGGTTTGGCTCGGCGATGAACGAGGTCGCGACGAGCGGTCGCGCAAACCATCCACGCCTTCTGCGCGGAACCGCTTGACCCATTTGGCCACGGTTTTCGGTGTCGTGTTGAACTGATTTGCCGCATCAGCCTGGCTCAGCCCGCCCTCGACCACGCCTCGCACCATCGCCTCTCGACCTTTGAGCGTCAAAGGCGCATTCTTGTGGACGTTCATCTGCCTTGGAACACTGAAGCTTCGCAACCTCAGCTTCCTCGGTTCAGACCAGATGGACAACCTCCTGAGAGACCAAATCTAGCCCAAGTGAGCGCGTCCCTGCCGAACGGCGTGAAGCTTGCGCTGGAATGCGGCGATGTGGATGCATGACGGCGATCATCGGAGCACTGGGCCATGTTCAGACTGGGCGGTGAGCTTCAGGTCTATCTGCACCGTGAGCCGATCGACTTCCGGGCTGGCATCAACAGCCTTGCGGTTCTGGTCCAGGAGACGATGGCGCTCGATCCGTTCGCTCTTGCGGTTTTTGCGTTCTGCAATCGCCGTTGCGACCGGATGAAGCTGCTGTTCTTCGATCGGTCCGGCTTTGTGCTGGTCCTGAAGCGGCTAACCGAGGACAAGTTCCGATGGCCGCGCCGCCAAGAGGCGGTCGTCACGCTGACGACCGAGCAATTGCACTCGATCCTTGACGGCATCGATATCGATGCGATGGTCCGCCATCCGGTGCGGCAATATCAGGTTGCCGGCTGAGCCCCAAAGCCGCCACGGCCTGAACAGCCCAGTATCGCCAGATACGAACGCCATCCGTCAAAAGCCCGCGCGTCAACGTGCGAGGAAAATCGTGCTTACGCTCAATCAACGCCCTTTGCGCGTTCTTTACTGCTTCACCTTTCGAGCCTAGCTCGATGAGTGGCCCGTTCTTTAATCGCGGGCACGGTATCAAGTGGCCGTTCCGTCATGGAGATTGCCAAGCTCCGAGGGGAGAACGACGAGCTCCTGAGGATGGTCCGCCTCGTCACCCTGAAGCTTAACGAGGCCCAAAAAGAGATGAGAGACGCCGGCGTGGCCGCACGCGAGGCGCGCGCAATCGCTCGCCGTTTCAGCCCCTGCGCTGTACTACAAACGCAAGATGCCGGAGCGCGACCATGCGCTCATGCGCTCCGGCGGCAGATCGAGGAATTCTTGCGCGACCCGCTCTCGGCAATGCGCTCCTTGCGCACGGCCGTCCCGCGATCTTCCGCCCCGACAACGGTGCCGAGTACAACGCGAAAGCCGCCCGCGCCTTCCTTGTGTCGCTCAATATCGCCATCTCCCGCTCGAAGAAAGACCGTCACTGGGAGAATGGGTACCGGGAGAGTTTCTACGACAAATTCAAGATCGACCTCGCGATTCCGGTCCGCTTCTCTTCCCTCGGCGAGTTTGTCGCTGAAATCTACAGACAGATTCACTACGACAACAATGATCGCATCCGACAGCGCACGGCGAGCGGCCGGTCGTGCTCGTGGGCATGCCGGGTGCCTGAAACTGGGCGTCTTACGAAACGGCTGCGGCACTCTTCGTCTAAGTCACTGACAAGGCGCAGTCGGTCAGATCGACCACGACGTCGCTCGTGGAGATGACACCTCTCCGATGAGTGATCGCTAGCACAGTCACATCCTCAGCTAGCGTGCGTATATGGTCCATAACGTCCCGTTCGGTTCGTTCGTCGAGCGCGGAGCTAGCCTCGTCGAGAAGAAGGATCGCCGGCTGTCCATAGAGCGCGCGGGCAATAGCAACGCGCTGTCGCTCCCCGCCGGAAAGCTTCAAGCCGCGTTCTCCAACGGTTGTTTCAAATCCTTCCGGTAGCGCCTCAATCAACGGGAGAATAGCGGCTTCTTTCGACGCATCGCGAAGGCGTACCTCGTCGCGGGGCCGTCCTAACAAAATGTTGTCAGCTAGCGGCTCATTGAGCAACATCACCTCCTGCGGCACGAGAGCAACTGCGGCATACCAATCCGCGCGATCGACGCTCGCTATATCCGTTCCATCGACGAGAATTCGGCCGTAGTCGGGCTCAATCGATTTCAGGGCGAGCTTAAAGATCGTGGACTTCCCCGATCCGGTTTCACCGACAAGAAAAGTAATCCCGCCGCGCCCGGCCTTAAACGAGACGTCGGTAACGCCGCGACCGTTGTCGTAGGCATAACCAATGCTCTCGAAAGAGAGCTGGTCAGCGGAGGGCTTGAAATCGTGAGCATGAGATGCTTGCCGCTCTTCTGGTGCGGCCCACAGTCTACCTAGAGGGATGAGGTCGGCTCGCGACCGCGCCACGTCAGAGATCGCCCTCGCGACCGTCTCAAAGGGCATATTGAGCTGAAGCAGAAGCGTATTGAATAGCACCATATCGCCAATGGTGATCGCGCCGGCGTGATATTCAGGTATAAGAAGGAGAAGCGTGACCGCAAATTGCAGCGCGACGGCAAGGCCGAGCACGGCGATGTAGGCCAGTCGTTGCAACACGTAGGCTCGCCAGTTATCACGCACCTCCCGCGCCCTTATCATAAAGCACTCGTTGATCCAGGAGTGACTGCCGAAATGGCGCAACGTGTCCATCGCGTTCATGACGTTGCCGACGAACCGAGCATTCTCCTGTCCGGCTTCGATCGCCGCATCCAGGAGCGCGCGTGCCTGACGCGTGGAACTCCAGGTCAATGCAATCGCGATTGCGGTCTTCTTCACCTCGGTCAATGTGGTGAAGCAGCGCTTGCGCCTGGCCTCGGTCTCGCCCGCGTTGCTCGACATCTATGCCGAGGACGGCATGTCGCTTGAGCAGTTGATGGCCTTCACCGTCACCGCGGATCATGGACGCCAGGAACAGGTCTGGCAGGCCATCTCCGGCTCCTGGCAGAAGGAGCCCTATCAGATCCGCCGCATGCTGACGGAGAAGACGGCGCGCGCCTCCGACCGGAGGGCCGTGTTTGTCGGCCTCGACGCCTACGAGGCGGCTGGCGGTGTGGTGCTGCGCGACCTGTTCCAGTCCGACGACGGCGGTTGGCTCGAGGACGTCGCTCTGCTCGACCGCCTGGTCGCCGAGAAGTTGAAGGCGGAGGCAGAAACGATCGCTGCCGAAGGTTGGAAGTGGATCGAGGTCGCGATCGACTTCCCCTACGGCCACACGCGTGGCTTGCGCGAGCTGGACAGCGTATCCGCCGGTCTCACCGCCGAAGAGCAGGCGACCATCGAGGCGCTCAAGGCCGAATTTGCCAGGCTGGAAGCCGAGCATGACGGCGCGGATGAGCTGCCCGACGAGGTTGACCAGCGACTTGGCGAAATCGAGACGGCTCTCGCCGTCTTTGACGATCGACCCATCAACTATCAGCTTGCCGACATCGCCCGCGCGGGTGTGTTCGTCGGCATCGACGCCGAAGGCACGCTCTTGGTTGATCGCGGTTACGTCCGCCCTGAGGACGAGCTACCCGTGGCCGAGCCAGAGCAGGGCAGCGATGGCGAACCCGCTGCCGCGACCTTCGACGGCGCCGAACCATCAGCGCCGGGAATCCAGCGCGCCGTCATCACCATCGGCGGGCAGCTCGCGGAGGCAGAGGATGAGGATGATGATGCGGTGAAGCCGCTCCCCGATCGCCTGCTGACCGAGCTCACGGCGGAGCGGACTTTGGCGCTGCGCGACAGGCTGGCGATCACGCCTTCGGTCGCCTTCCAGGCGGTGCTGCACAAATTCTGCCTCGACGTCTTCTCCCGCTATTCCTCCTACGGGACGGCGATGGAGGTCTCGGTGCGCAGCGTCAGCTTCCCGGTGCAAGCGCAAGGGCTGAAGGACACGCCAGCGGCCAAGGCGATCGACGCGCGCCACAAGACGTGGGAGGAGCGCCTGCCCAAGGAGAAGACCGAACTCTGGGATTGGCTGACCGGCCTCACCGGCGACGAGCAGGCGGCGCTCTTCGCGCACTGCGCCTCATTCGGCATCAACGCGCTCTACGAGAAGGGCGACCGCTACGGCGGCGGCATCACGCCGCACACCGTCGAGCACCGGATCACTGAGGCCGATCGCATCGCCCGGGCCGTCGACCTCGACATGGTGGAGTCCGGTTGGCGCCCGACCGTCGAGAACTATCTCGGCCGCGTCCCGAAGCTCCGCATCCTGGAAGCGGTGCGGGAGGGGGCCGGCGAGCGGGCCGCGCAGCTCATCGATCATCTGAAGAAGGGCGACATGGCCAAGGAGGCCGAGCGCCTCCTCGCCGAGGCCGGCTGGCTGCCCGAGCCCCTGCGGATGCCCGACGCCCAATTGGCGGCGGCTGTCGATGCTGCGGAGCCCGAGGGCGATGGCGAGGCGCTGCCGGAATTCCTCGCCGGCGACGACGAGGAAACTCCGGCCGATGAAGCAGACGAGTCGCGCATGATCGCGGCCGAATAGCTCGAGCACGCGGGGCGGCTTCGGCCGTCCCGCGTCTTTTCACTGCCATTCACACCAAAGCCTGGCGCGAGCCGGGCTTTTGCATTCTGGAGGCTATCGTGCCCTTCTTCACCATCGAGACGACCTATCATTTGCCGATCTATCGGCAGCGAACCTACGAAGCCGAAACGCTCGACCAAGCCTGCGATCTTGCGATCGCCGACGAGGGCTGGGACGACAACAGGTCGGACGTTGAAACGTCTGGCGATACCTATGTTACCGGTGCCTGGGAAGGCCGCGACGCTGCCTATAGCGGCCCACGCCTGGCGTTTCCCTCACGTTTCGGCGAGCAGGTCCAGCGCAAGGCCGGCCATTTCGAGTTGCTGCTCGGTCTGCTCAAAATACTCATCCACGTTCCGGAGGAAGGCTCAATGGATGTCGAGCTTTGGCGCCGGCGGGCAGACGCCGCCATCGCGAAGGCCGAGGCCATTCTCGCGGGCGAAAATGATCCGATCGAAGGAGCTGCGTCGTGACGAAATACGCCGTCACCGTCGTCGAAGGCGATGCGAGCTACCTCGCGGAAGCGGGCGCCGCTGACGAAGGCCAGGCGTAGCCGTCCTGGCAGTTCGGATACTGACGAACGCTTTGTACACGGCGCGCCGCCAACCCGGTGGGGCGCCGTTTCTCATGTCGGGCACCGCCTTGATGCTGAGAGGGAGAGGACGGCCGGGACGGGTTTGAGCCGGCGCGGTCAGAGAGAGCGCCGATCGGCTCGCCCATTCCCGCTCTCCTGAAGGCTTCCTCCATGAATGACCATTCCCCGATCGCGGCCGACCCGGCCGCTCCGATCTCGCCTGTTCGCGCTCCCGAGAGCGCCAGTATCATCATCGCTGCCGCGAGTCATCTCCTTCCGCATCTCGAGCGTGGCCGACGCATCGACGCCGCGCTTCTCCGCGCCGCAATGGAAGTGGCCTCCGGCGCATCCGATGCGACGGGCGCCTGGGACTGGAAGATGGCCTATGACACTTGTGAGGTCGCCACCGTCCTGTTCTTACGCAAATACGGAAAGGCGCTCTTCCGCAAAGCTGATTCTGCGGCTTCACGACTTTCCGCTTTGGAAAAGATCGCAAGGCTTCTGCCGACCCACACGCGCCGCTCTGCCGAGAGCGAAATCTTCCAGCAATTCTCGACCCCGATTCCGCTCGGCCTGGCTGCGCTGACTGCGGCCGCCATTACTGCGGCGGATCGCGTGCTGGAGCCGTCCGCCGGCACCGGGCTGCTCGCCATCCTCGCCGAGATTGCCGGCAGCGGGCTTGTGCTGAACGAACTGGCCAAGACCCGGGCCGTGTTACTTTCTTCTCTCTTTCCGGCCGTTTCCGTCACGCGCTTCGACGCGGCCCAAATCGACGACCACCTCGATCCCACGGTGGTCCCGAGTTTCGTGCTGATGAACCCGCCGTTCTCGGCGATGGCAAACGTTTCGGGCCGGATGGCCGACACCGCGTACCGTCACATCGCCTCGGCCCTGGCGCGTCTCGCCGATGGCGGCCGGCTGGTCACGATATCAGGCGCAAACGTCTCACCCGAAGCCTCAGCCTGGCATGACGCCTTCGCCCGACTGCAGGAACGCGGCCGCGTGGTGTTCACTGCGGCGATCGCCGGCGCGGTCTATGCCAAGCACGGCACCACGATCGAGACGCGTCTCACCGTCATCGACAAAGTGCCTGCCGCGGATCCGAGCGCGTTCCCGGCGTCGCCGGGAATGGCGCCCGACGTTGCGACACTGCTCCGCTGGATCGGCGAACACGTTCCACCTCGTCTGAGCGTCGCATCGACCGGTGTGCTTCCCGTGTCAGCCTCGCCGGCGCGTCGCACCGTGCGCGGCTATCTCGCGAGCGCCGCTGCACAGCCGGTTAAGGCGTCGGTCGCCGATCCCGAAGCCGTCGACCTCGCTTATGAGGCGACAGATTGGGCGCCGCCCGAGGGCGCGCGCCTCAGCGACGCCATCTACGAAGAATACCGGCTCCAATCGATCCGGATCCACGGTGCGCAGGCGCATCCGACCAAGCTGGTGCAGTCGGCCGCGATGGCCTCGGTCGCGCCGCCGAAGCCGAGCTATCGGCCACGGCTGCCGGCAAACCTCGTCAGCGATGGCATTCTGTCCGACGCCCAGCTTGAGACGGTCATCTATGCTGGCGAGGCGCATGGTAACTATCTCGCTGGCGCCTGGACGGTAGACGAGACCTTCGACCTCGTCGCGGCCGCCCGCGACGACGCACCGAACGCCGTCCGCTTCCGTCGCGGCTTCATGCTCGGTGACGGGACCGGCGCCGGCAAGGGTCGCCAGTCCGCCGGCATCATTCTCGACAACTGGCTCCAGGGCCGGTGCAAGGCGGTCTGGATCTCTAAGTCCGACAAGCTGCTCGAGGACGCGCAGCGCGACTGGTCGGCGCTCGGCATGGAGCGTCTGTTGGTCACGCCGCTCTCGCGCTTCCCTCAAGGGTACGACATCCGGTTGGCCGAGGGCGTCCTATTTTTAACCTACGCTGCGGTCCGACGACCGCGGCGAGAAGCTTTCGCGCGTCCGGCAGATTGTTCAATGGTTGGGCTCCGACTTCGACGGCGTCATCATTTTCGACGAGAGCCATGCCATGCAGAATGCCGGTGGCGGCAAGGGCGAGCGGGGCGATGTCGCGCCCTCGCAGCAGGGGCGTGCAGGCTTGCGTCTTCAGCATGCGCTGCCCAATGCCCGCGTCGTCTATGTCTCGGCGACCGGCGCCACCACCGTCCACAATCTCGCCTACGCCCAGCGCCTCGGGCTGTGGGGCGGCGAGGATTTTCCGTTCGCCACCCGCGCCGAGTTCGTCGAGGCGATCGAGGAGGGCGGGGTCGCTGCGATGGAGGTGCTCTCTCGCGATCTTCGTTCGCTCGGTCTCTACACCGCCCGCTCGCTTTCCTACGACGGCGTCGAGTATGAACTGGTCGAGCACCAGCTCTCCGACGAGCAGCGCCGGATCTATGATGCCTACGCCGCTGCCTTCAGCGTCATCCACAATCACCTCGACGCGGCAATGGAGGCCGCCAACATTACCGGTGAGAACGGCACGCTCAACCGCCAGGCGAAGTCGGCCGCGCGCTCGGCCTTCGAATCGGCCAAGCAGCGATTCTTCGGTCATCTGCTCACCAGCATGAAGACGCCGACCCTGGTCCGCTCCATCGAGCGGGACTTGGCCGAGGGCCATGCCGCGGTGATCCAGATCGTATCGACCGGCGAGGCGCTGATGGAGCGTCGGCTCGCCGAGATTCCACCTGAGGAATGGAACGACGTGCGCGTGGACATCACGCCCCGCGAATACGTGCTGGATTACCTCGCCCATTCCTTCCCGGTGCAGGCCTATGAGCCCTTCACCGACACCGAGGGCAATCTCTCGTCGCGGCCCGTCTTCCGCGACGGCCAGCCGGTCGAGAGCCGCGAGGCCGTCGCCCGCCGCAATGAGCTGATCGAGCGGCTCGCGTCGCTTCCGCCTGTTCCCGGCGCGCTCGACCAGATCGTGCAGCGCTTCGGCACGGACCTCGTGGCGGAAGTGACCGGCCGTTCGCGGCGCGTGGTGCGCAGATGTGACCGCCTTACCGTCGAGAACCGTGCAGCTTCCGCCAATCTCGCAGAGACCGCCGCCTTCATGGATGACCTGAAGCGCGTGCGTGTCTTCTCGGAGGCTGGCGGCACAGGCCGCAGCTACCATGCCGAACTCTCGGCGCGGAATCGCCGGCTTCGGGTCCATTATTTGCTCGAGCCGGGCTGGAAGGCCGATGCCGCGATCCAGGGTCTCGGCCGAACGAACCGCACCAACCAGGCGCAGCCGCCTCTATTCCGCCCCATTGCGACCGACGTGAAGGCGGAAAAGCGCTTCCTCTCGACCATCGCGCGCCGGCTCGACACGCTGGGTGCCATCACGCGCGGCCAGCGCCAGACCGGCGGCCAAGGCCTGTTTCGGCCTGAGGACAATCTCGAGAGCCACTACGCCCGCGATGCGCTGCGCCAGCTCTACCTGCTGCTCGTGCGCGGCAAGGTCGAAGGCTGCTCGCTCGAGATGTTCGAGGACGCCACGGGCCTGAAGCTCGTCGACGAAAACGGCATCAAGGACGAGCTACCGCCGATCACGACGTTCCTGAACCGGCTGCTCGCGCTCACGATAGGCCTGCAAGCTTTGCTGTTCACGGCCTTCGAGCAATTGCTGAACGCCAAGGTCGAAGGCGCCATTGCTAGCGGCGTCTACGACATTGGCCTGGAGACGCTACAGGCCGACAGCTTCGTCGTCACCGGTCGGCATCCGATCTACACGCACCCTGCGACCGGCGCGGAAACCCGGCTGCTCACGATCACCGAACGCCGGCGCAACCGTCCCATGACGCTGGATCAAGCGCTCGATTATCTCGCCGATGCTCGGGCGGTGCTGCTGGTCAACGAGCGCTCGGGTCGCGCCGCGGTGCAGATTCCGGCGCCGAGCTTCATGCTCGATGACGGCGAGATCGAAAGTCGGGTGCGGCTGATTCGTCCGATGGAGCACCATCATGCTTCGATGAAGATGATGGACGAGAGCCACTGGCAGCCTACGGATCGCGAGACATTCGCCGCGGCATGGAACGGCGAAGTCGTCGACGTTCCCGAGTTCGCTGAGAGCACGCTCCACATCGTCGCAGGTCTGCTGCTGCCGATCTGGAAGCGGTTGCCGAACGAGTCGACGCGCGTCTATCGGCTCCAGACCGATGCTGGCGAGCGCATCATCGGTCGCAGGGTCTCGCCAGCTTGGGCCGCGAGCGCTTGCATGACCGCGACCTGCAGCTTGACCCCGAACGAAGCCTTCTCGGCGCTGATGGAGGGGCGCACCGTCCTTGAGCTCGCCGAGGATCTGCAGCTCCGTCGTGTCCGCGTGATGGGCGCCCATCGCTTCGAACTGTCCGGCTTTACAGATGTGATGCGTGACCGGTTGCGCGCATACGGCCTCTTCAGCGAAATCATCTCGTGGAAGCTGCGCATGTTCGTGCCATCAGATGCGACCGGCGCCGCCGTGTTGGCAAAGGTGCTCGACCACTATCCGATCGTGCGCATCGGCGAGCGGGAGGCCGCCTGATGGCCCGCGACAACGCCTCCGAACTGGCCCGCCGTCTTGCGCGTGACGCCGAGGCCGTGTGCCGCCATTACCTGTCCAACGGGCGGCGCCAGGGCCGATATTGGACGGTGGGCGACGTCCGCAATACGCCCGGCCGGTCGATGTTCGTCCGGCTCAGCGGACCGGAATCCGGACCCGGCGCCGCTGGGCATTGGCGAGATGCTGCCTCGGCCGAGCATGGCGATCTCCTCGACGTGATCCGCGAGAGCTGCTGTTTCACGAACTTTCGCGACGTCGCCAATGAGGCACGACGCTTTCTGAGCCTGCCGCGTCCAGAACCGGAGCCTGCGCCAAATCGCCTCCGGTCGAGAACGTCGCCCGCGCCCCTCGGATCGCCAGAGGCGGCGCGGCGGCTCTTCGGCGTGTCTCAGTCGATCGCAGGCACACTCGTAGAAGCGTATCTCCGCAATCGCGGCATTACGGCTTTGCACGAAACCGGAAGTCTGCGCTTTCACCCACGTTGCTACTACAGGCCCGACGACCACAGCGCGACCGAGACCTGGCCGGCGATGATCGCCGCCGTCACCGATCTCCGCGGCCACCTGACCGGCGCGCATCGCACCTGGCTTGACCCCGGAGGCTTCAGCGAGACGACGCTCGGCAAGGCGCTGATCGACACGCCGAAACGGGCGATGGGCGACCTGCTTGGTCACGCCGTTCGATTTGGCCTAGCGGGTGAGGTCATGGCGGCCGGCGAGGGCATCGAGACGATGCTGTCGCTCCGCAGCGTGCTGCCGACCATGCCGATGGTCGCGGCCCTATCGGCGGCGCATCTCTCAGCCATCCTTCTCCCGGACACGCTCCGCCGGCTCTACATCGCCCGCGATGACGATCCTGCCGGTGACGGCGCCATGGCGACCTTGATCGATCGGGCGCAGGAGGCCGGGATCGAGGCGATCGTGATCTCGCCACGGCTTGGCGACTTCAACGAGGATCTTCGTCTGCTCGGATTTGACGCCCTTCGGGCCGCGAGCCGCGTGCAGATCGCGGCGCAGGACGTCGCGCGCTTTATCGAGCTGGCGGCATAGCCGGAACGGGGATGAGGTGCGACGCAGCCGCTTCGTTATCGCGAGGCCGGTGGTCCTGCTTCCCCTCGGCGCCGGAGAGGACCGCCCCACGGCCTTCCGAGAGGGCGATCGGGCGGCAAGCGGCCCGGACCGGCAACCTCGTGGACCGACTATTTTCCGTCGGCGGCAGAGCCGCCTTTACATCGCGAGGCAAAATAGTCGGCCCCCTTCGTTCCTCCGCTAACGCTCCGGCCCTCCGCTGCGCTGCGGGTGCAAGTCCGTTCCGCCCGCCGCTTTCGTCGCCATGAAGATCCTATGAGTGGCGACGGCGGTCCGTTTCGATACGATCGGCATTGCCAATCGTCGAAAAGGGAGCGATCAGATGAAATTAAATGGAGATGCTAACAAGACGACGAACAAAGTACTGAACGCAATCTTCGTCTCTGTCGAATTGAGCCGGAAGACTTGGCTCGTCACATCGCTGGTGCCGGGAACGGGGGAGAAGCTGTCACGTCACACAGTGATGGGTGGTGACATTGCGGGGCTTTTGGAACGTCTCGCCCGACTGAAGCAGAAGGCATTGGACAGAACCGACCAATCCTATCCCATCATCGTCATTCAAGAAGCTGGACTCGACGGCTTTTGGGTCCATCGGGTTCTGCAGGCCCAAGGGCACGAGAGCCATATTGTTGACGCCGCCTCGATCGCAGTTTCGCGGCGTCGTCGCCGGATCAAGACAGACCGGCTGGATGGAGAGACCCTCATCCGAGCCTTGCTGGCCTTTGAGCGAGGCGAGCCGCGTGTTTGCTCGATGCTGCGTGTGCCCTCGCCCGACGACGAGGACCGTCGCCGCATAACACGCGAACGCATGGTGCTGATGCAGGAGCGAATCCAGCATAGCAACCGAATCAAGGGCCTTCTCTTCTCGCAGGGCGTCACCGATTACGATCCACTCCGGCGTGGTCGGCGCGAGCGGTTCGAGGCTGTGCGAACCGGTGATGGACGAGATCTCCCGCAGCATATGAAGCGCCAGTTCGACCGGGATCAAGGAATCGGAAAGTCCGGAAACACGCGCCTGCGCTCCACACTGCTGGAGATGGCTTGGCTTTGGTTGCGTCATCAGCCCGGCTCGGCGCTCAGCCGATGGTTCAACGAGCGTGTCGCCCAGAATGGCGGCCGCTTCAAGAAAGTCATGATCACGGCATTGGCGCGCAAGCTCATCGTGGCTCTGTGGAAATACGTTAGCGCCGGAGTTGTGATCGAAGGCGCCATCGTTCGGCCATGACAACATCGCTTCCCAGTTCGGTCCGGGCCTAATCAGCTCGCCCGGAACCAGGGTGGACGACCGGATCGCGGCTTGGCTCGCACGCCGTCACGAAGAATGGTCTCGTCCTCTTGAGCCTTTGCCGCCGTAGGCGGGATTTTGGTGCGGCCGCATGCGCGGCGACCGGATGTGAGGTTGATACGTGCATTGGCGCGGATCAGCAGATCGGCTCAGACCTTGGGTTCGAGAGCGGGAAGCAGGCCGGTAAGGGGCAGCGCCGACGATATCGAGGTGCGCCCAATGCCAGCGTCGTTCTCGGCAGACTTGCCGACGAAGCCACCGTGCGGCCTCTCTCTTGGCTGGTCTGGCGCTGTCCGGCCTATGCCAGCAACGGCTTCGCCGACCTTCTTCCCCGGCGTGTGCCACGCCTTCCTCGCGAGACAAGAAGCTCGGCTATCGCCGTCCTCCGCTGTGCTGCGGCCCTCCGGGTGCAAGCCGGCCGTCCATCGCCTCTCGACCGCCATCGAGACCGCATCGGGTGGCTTCGAGGAACAGTCAGGAGAAACGAAAATGGCTCAGATCGGTACGTTCAATCACGGCGAAGATGGCTCCTACACCGGCACCAAGCGTCCGATTTGTACTCCACAATAATCTCGAGTTCACCACCGCTCATTCTTGCCTTGACCAAACAACTCTCATGTGAGGCCGCGATGGGCGCGGTCGATCCGACCAGGGAAAGCCGCAATGACCACCGACCACGACGACGATCTCGAGCCGCACCAAAGCTCATCCCCAACCGACCAAGTGCTCCAGGAACTCCAGCTCTTTGGCTACCGTCCCTTCCACGATGAGCCCGATCCCCGGCGGCTCCCTGAAGCGCGAGTCCTCGCCGGCAGCATCGTCGACATCTTCGATGCCCTCGTGGTGGAGCTGTCCGATACCCGTCTTGAGCCCGACCTCGAGGACCTGCTCTGGTCGACGGTGAACGTCTTCCACCGCGCCAGCGACAGGATCGAACGAGAGCTCGACGGCAATGAACTGGCCCAGCAGCGCTCCCAGCGCGAACAGGACGGCAGCGAGGTGAAATCCGTCGAATTGGAGCGCCTGACGGCGGAAGGTCAAACACTGATCGAGCGACGCAACGCCTTCGAGCTGATGCGCGACCAGGCCGCCGACGAGTTCGAACGCCACACCCATTCCGTCTGGCGGCCGCGCAACGGGTCGAGGGTCAACCACCGCAATCTGACCTCCGCGATGATCGACAGCCGCGACTTCCTGGTCGCGAAGAAGCGCGCCGACAATCAGGTGCTCATGCCGCCCGGACCGAAAGTCGCGCTGACCGGTGGTCTCGACTTCAACGATCACCGGTTGATCTGGGCCAAGCTGGACCAGGTGCACGCCAAGCATGCGGACATGGTGTTGCTGCACGGCGGATCCCCCAAGGGCGCCGAGTTGATCGCCGCCAAGTGGGCCGGCAATCGCAAGGTTCCGCAGATCGCCTTCAAGCCCGACTGGACGAAGCATGCCAAGGCCGCGCCGTTCAAGCGCAACGATGCGATGCTGGAGACGCTACCCATCGGCGTGATTCACTTCCCCGGTACCGGTATCCAGGACAATCTGGCCGACAAGGCGAAGAAGCTCGGCATCCCGGTCTGGAGGTTTGGCGGCGCGTAAGCGCTGCCGCAAACACTAACGGCTAGAAGCCTGCGGCTCGCTCAATGCGGCTGATTGTGCGATTTGAGCTGCGGCCCCGACGCGTCGGCCGCAGCCTTGCACCGGGTTTGCTCGGATCTTCGTTCAGATCACAATTTCGAGCAAGGCCCCCACTCTCGTCCCCGCGCGCGGCCTTGATCACCTCTCCGACGTCGAGGGCGGTGTTGGTAATTGTCCATCCTTGCAGAGCGGAGGTCTGCCGTACCTCCTCATCGCTCGCGGCGAGGATTTCCTCGCTCAGCGCTCCGAGCAGGCGGGCCAGATCGAGACTGGGGTGCTAGCGTGTCACTTACTCCAGTTTTGTTGATGGCGCAGCAGGGTGCGCCGCATCCGCCGTCGCGTCGTGTCGTAGTCGAGCTCGGACATATCATGGACCTTGCAGATTTCTCTGGCCGTCAGGCCATCGGCCATGCCCGCAATGATCTTCAGCGCCCGGGGATCGGCTTCGAACAGCCGATAGACGTTGGCCAACTTCTGGGCGGCGGCCAGGATCCGCTCCGGATCGGGCTCCTCATCGGCCTCGTCACCGGGCCAGCTTCTCTGGTCCGGATCATCTCGGCTCACAAGCAGCCTTTGCTCGAGCCGCGCACGCCGCCAATGGTCGTTGCAGATACTGCGCATGACACCCGACAGAAACGCAAGAATGGGTACGTCTGGCGGCCAGGGGCGCGAGCCGTCGAGAACGCGTGCGATCGCCTCGTGGAGGATGTCGTTCCAGCCAACTCCTCCCGGCAGCATGCGTGTTTTTGTTGAGGCTCGCACAATCGTGACGACCTCGAGGCTGCAGTCGTAGGCGGGAAGTCAGCTACCGTAAGAATCGCAATTCCTGAATAATATCAGGGCAAGCCTCACAAATCCGAGGCTCTCTTTTTGCCGCGGTAATTGCCTATGGTGTTCGGAGACGGTGACCCCGATTGCGCTGCGGATCTGGCGCATCGATTTGTGGACGGCATCGAGGAAGGCTCGACTGGCGTTCTCCATCAACGATCTGCGACCTGAACCGCGTGCGGCAGGGCCTTTGCCGCAGCTTCGCCATATCCCCCGCCGCGATCGCGATCGTGGGATGAGGGCGAGCCGGGCTTGGATCCGGCAGCAGGGTGACGATCCGGTGCCTTTCCAGGTTACAGATGATGCTGGCGTATCAGGTCGCGAGATCTTGAGTGGCGATCATCCACTGCTCGGCGTGATATCCCCGCTGCTGTTGATCCACAAGATCGACGACGAAGTCCGCGGACTGGCAAAACTGGACGAGACCGCACGCCGCCTGATGACGGTTCCTGGTGTCGGCGTGGTGACGGCCTTAAAGATCCGACATACGATTGATGACCCATCCCACCTTCGATCGGCATCAGCCGTCGGCGCTTATCTGGACCTTACACCGCGGCGCAGTCAGCCCGGCGCAACCATTGGCAAGATCTCTCGATGGGGTGGCCGGCTTCCCCGAACCTACTTGTTTGAAGCCGCGGCCGTCCTGCTTTATCGAACGAAGAAATGGTCCTCCCTCAACGCCTGGGGCATGAAGCTCGCAAAGCGGATCGGCATGAGGAAGGCAAAGGTCGCCATTGCGCGGAAGATCGCCATAGTTCTTCACTGCATCTGGGTCAATGGCACATCGTTCGACTGGGGTCAGGCGAAGGAAGCCTGACCCGGTTTGTCAGCTCCTGGTACGGTCCGCCGAACTAGCGATGTCCCGCTGGGACGGTGCTTGTGACGACCTCGTTCATTCATTCGGCTGGTGGCGGCTCGACCGTACTCCGCTGCAGACGTTGAGGCGTCCGCCCCGGACCTCATCATGAGGTGCTGCGCGACCTCGGAAAGGACCATGATCTCAGCGATGGCATCCGCAGGTCCAGGGCGCGTGCAATGCTTGGCCGACGATCATGTATCAGCTGCGCTCGCACCATCTCCACAACCCCGGCCAACGGCGCGAGCGCTACCGTCGTGCCGCAGGCGAATCCAGAAGGATTGCTTGACATTGAACTGCAAATTAAAGGGCCGAATGATAGTATTGCGCTAGGAAGCCGTCGATAGCACTGGGGGCCGGCGCGCCTGCCAGCCTTACTTACCTGGCATAGAGAACTCGTCCCGACCGGTGAGCCGCTTCTCGTAAAAGATCACCGCATATCCGTCCAGTATCCCTTCTCTGCGGCGAACATAGCCAGTGCTCTCATAGAGTCTTTGAGCCCCTACCTGGATCGTTGTCGTGTCGAGCACGATCTGCTTGAATTCCAGCGCAACGGCTCGCGATTCCAACTCACGAAGAATCCGTCTTCCAAGCCCCCGTCGTTGAAAGGAGGGATGGACCCGCATGCGCTTCAATTCTACGACGTCATTGTCAAGCGGTTTCAAGCCACCCATGGCAGCGAAATCGGAACCGATATGCGCAACCATGAAGTCGCCGCCTGACTTGATGTAGACCTCCCCGATATTCCGTAGATCATCGCCCCATGTCCCTTCCGGACTACATACACCAACATCCTGCGACGCGGTTGTATGCAGATGCCAGACATTATCGGTGTCCGCTGGCGCGAACCGACGAAAGATCACTTCGTCCTTAGACATCTATGATACTTTATCCTTTGGCATCGGACGCCGGTGCTCCGACACGATCCCGGGTTCTTCCGAGCAGATACTAATCCTCGGCCTACGGAGGCAGTGTCAATAGCCGCTGGCAAAGCACGACCTCAATACTCTCCGACGCCTCAACTCCGACAAGTGGTCGACCTGGCTCAACCGTGTGCTTCAGGGCCGCACGACGATGCATCCGGGTAAATCGGTCCAGCGCGCAAACACAGGCCTCGTGTAGTCTCTCGATTTCACGGCCGCCGCGCTCGACCACGGGCGAAATGGTTGCAGACCTTGGAAAGTCCGCTTTCCCTTCGAGCCAGGCTGGCTTGAGCCATGCATCCCTGTTGTCTGGCGACAGCCAACAGAACACCTTGCCAATGCTCGTCTGCGGATAGTATTCGGACAGCCGATATAGATCCCAATAAAATTGAGGTTTTTGACGAAATAGCTCTTCGCCGACCAGCAAAACCGAGACCGCGACAACGCGAGCCGAGAAACGGCCGCTTGGACCAAGCGTATTCCTATAAGGATTTTTTCCGTAGAACGCGCGAAACTGGCTGAACAGTTCTGGCGACATATGGTCCTCGAAACGCGTCAAAACATCTTGTGCGGACTCAAGCCGCGCCACGCATTGCGTAAGACATCGAGAAGCATCCGCGCCACCTAAGTCTCGCAAGTCGAGCAGCGCATCCATTGCTGACTGCAATTCGCTCTCGATCAGTTGATGGCCGGCGCAAAAATCACGCTCCTCGACGCCAACTGCGCCAAGGCAATACAGGCGGGGGTCGCTCTGTACCGGATTCGTAAGGATCATGTCTTCGTAGGAGAGGACACCAACGCTAGGCTGACGCTGGCACGTCAAGCTCGCCAGGCGGCTTAATTCCGCTCCCACGGTCAATTCGGCGTCAGAAGGATCGAGGCCGGCAAAGGCCGACATCTGATAAGTGCAATTGACGAGATACTGGATGTCTGTTTTGGCTATTTCGAAATCGCACTGCGGCAGCCTCAACAGCAGCCCGCTGTAGTCTGCCTCACCAATCATTGCGTTGACGCTACGCCCGAACGCCTTTATCGCTCCATTTGGTCGTTCACTACGTTGGATCTCCGCAACACAATGCGGCAGTTGTTCGACGGTAAAGTTGCTCACTGGTCCAAGCGGACGCTTTCGTTCACTTCGATCAATGCTATCAGTTAGATGAGAAAAAATGTCCTCCGAACGGTTGGGCGACCGTTCAGGGGCGACTGGCGAACCACTATCGACCGCAGTCGGGCGCACCACCGATGTCATTGAAAGACCTCTTTCATCTGAACACTTGAGCCGTATCTCGCCGCCGGCGAGTAATCATGTTTTTCGATAAGATCCGTTCGTTTGTCTGCTATCCGACCGTCATTGTATGCGACCTGCTCAAGCACATTATTCGAGAAGAACAGCAGTGACACTGCACCCGAATTGATAGTGCCGGCATCAGTTAACGAAAGGACGCCATCCTTCGAAATGCAGATGAGTCCTGCCTCCTTCAAGGCCCTTAGCTCGCGAGCAAAGTATACTTCAAGGGATACGCCAAATTCCCGTTCGAAGCGGGAGAGCAACACGCCGCTGCTTCGCAGGGCGAACATTAACGTCCTGCGCATGAGATCATCCTGCGATAGGACGACGCCTTTCCACACCGGTTTCTCGCCCGCTTCGACCCTGGACAAGTAGCGATCCAAATCCACTTCGTTGTAGAACTGACACTCGCTCATGAAACCAAATCCGCTGACCCCAAACGGGACCAGATTATTATCGTTCCAGGAATCGTATTTTCGGGCTTGTTGAAAGGAGTGCGGTTGCGACATCTTAGTCCAATAGAAAATCGGTCCATGGCGGTAGCCGAGACTCGTGAGCATATGCTCGGCCATAAAATGCATCATGACGCGCTCCTTCGCCCCGGCGAATTGATATCGTCCGCGCGCCAAGTGACGAGCTATGGGGTCGGTCGATTTGAACATCAATGGAAATATATTGAACTTTTCAACTTCCATATCGAGGAGGCCGATCAGAGAGCCGTACCAGCTCCGGAGCGTCTGCTGCGGCAATCCGTACATCAGGTCGAGCGACAGGTTCTCGACACCCATCCCCTTCAGCAACTTTACGGTTTGCATCACCTCGTCCACACCATGCCCGCGGTTGAGTATCCGCAAAATATCTCGATCTAGAGTCTGAACACCCAGCACGAAGCGGTTTACGCCGCCTTTAAGGAGAGTAGATATGCGATCGGCAGCGTCTGCCTGCTTGGCAAGAGACGGATGTAACTCGAAACTCACCTCCGAATTGGACAAGTCAAAGCGCTTCCCAATCATACCGAACAATGCTTTGAGCTGATTGTTCGTCAAGAATGAGGGAGTGCCGCCTCCAATGAAGGCTGTCTCAATTGCGCTGCCGGCCAGCGCCGCGTCTGACCAACTCATCTCCTTATCCAGGGCCGCCAAGTAGCGTTCGACTCGTCGGGGAGGAGGATTGATCTCCTTGCCGAAGTGGCAAAAGGTGCAGTTCTGATGACAGAAGGGGATGTGGAAATAGAGGTCAATCGACGGCGCAATGCGATCCAACAATATGTCTGGATTGATCTCCCCCATGGCCTTAAGGGGGGGATATGTGCCGACCAGGTAATCGTTAAACGTGTCGAGGTGCAAATTGCGCGACCTTAACATGTCAATGTTGATGTCGTACGAGCGGTCGATCGCGAATTCCAGGGCCTCGGAATAGGTCGGCGTACTCATCTTTCGTGCTCCTTAGGATTTTGCGTTAAGGCAAAGGTGCGATGGCAGTTCTGTTCGTTCGGCGACGACGTAAGGATGTCGCTGTCGGTGCGAACATTGTGCGCGCGGCGGCGCCGACGGGCGCGAGCATTCGTCGAGAGAATGATGCGCTCCCCACAGACGTGTTGGAAGCGGAGGTGGTCTCGGCGAATTCGCTCCGAGCCACGAAGCTTTCGCGCGACCTCCCTTCGCTCCTTTCTCCGCAGCCGCCACTTTCGCAGGGCGCCAAACCTCGTTTGCCTCTTGGGCGATGCCGAGATTGCCCCTGCAGGATCCTCCGCATGCCGCATGACAGCTCCAGCCAGCCACACTGGTTCGGGCCTGCTCGGGACTAATTGAGCCGAATGGTAGGTCGATCCGATCGTCTTGAGCGTCAGCCAATTTGGATGACGGCAACGACTCCGGCGTTGCGCCCGGCAAAGTTCGGGCCGCCCCCAACTCCACGTTGTCGCGGCAATTGCACTTATTCTGATCAGTCGAGCAAGTCTCATCTAAATCCCTGGGCCGACGACGGAGAGACCGCCACGGTCGGGCGGATCGGTCACCGTGTTCCAGCAAGCGACGTGCCATCAAAGATGGGCAACGCTTGCTTGAAAACAGGCGCAAACACGCGCTCCGGACCGCGAGGAGGTGAGGCTTGCGCTTCGGTGTCCAGTCTCGAACAAAAGAGCTTGAACCAGACACACCTGTGCAGCGCCTATCGTGACTGACGGCGACTAGTCTCTCTCAATCCGACGGTCGCCATCTTCAAGGAAGGCAGCGACGACGACGAAGAGGAATTCAGGCACGTAACTTGCGCGGTTGCGGCCACCGATCCGTTGGCAGCCGGGAAGTTGACCATGAAAGACTGCGGCGCCAAGGCTGCAACCCTAAACTGCCCGATCGAAGAGGAACAGTTGCAAAGGCTCGGCTTGGGCCCGATGAGCTGATAGCTATACAGGATGACGAGATCGCTCCAATCATCCCCTGACCCGGACGCCACTAAGCGCTGCACGGCGGCATCGCGGTGGGCCTCGTGGAATCGCCCAGATAGCGATACCTTCACCCGCCTCGCAGACGATTTTCTCGGTCGTCGGGGCCATTGCCGTCAGCATCACGGCCTTCGTCCGACTCACCGGAATGGCCGCAGGCGGACCAGCCAAACACCGCTTGACGCGCGGCTGATATCGGTAGGACGGTGGGGCCGCTCCAGGCATCCAGACTGGCACCAAGCCTTCATCATCGAGCCTGCGCTAACCGCGGCTTTAGCGCCGATGGTGCGAGCTCGGAAACAGAGATCATGGAGGACACCGTGGCGACCATCAGCATCTTCCGGAAGACCGGCAACAACGAGTTGACCGGTCCGATCCGCACGCTCGCCTTCAACGTCAAGGCACGGCCCGTCTCGCATCGAGAACCCTCGGACAAGGGGGCCGGCCTGCGCTCCTGCCTTTAGCCGTTCAGCACATCCTTGAGGGCCTTGGCCGGGGCGAACGTCAGCTTCTTCGCCGCCGCGATCTTGATCGTCGCGCCAGTCGAGGGATTGCGGCCTTCGCGTTCCGGGGTGTGCTTCACCTTGAACTTGCCAAAGCCCGGCACATTGGTTTCAGCGTCGCTCGCTGCTGCATCGGCGATAGACTTGAAGACACCGTCCACGATGGCCTTGGCTTGCGCCTTTGGCAGATTGTACGCCTTGGCGATCTCGTCGGCGATTTCAGTGGCGGTGGTCATGGTGTGACGTTCCTCGGGGATGTCGGTTGCAATTGGCTGCGCGCAGCCTCGGCGCTCTAAGCATAGAGGAGCGCGCATCGCAGCCACGTCAAGACGCGGCCTGGCCGCTTGCGCGAATTATCCCATGGATTCGGCTTACGTGAGCAGCTTTCGCGAACGGGTCTGGCGCGCAAGCCGGCGATTGGCTGCATTCTTCTGGGTGATGGCCGGAGCGAACTCGTCATAATTAGTCGTCCGTTAAGAAGCCGGATTGATCGAGGCTGGCCGGGCGAGCGTGCGCCATAGCTGGGCCAGGAACAGGCACAAGAGATATCTCAGCCAGGCGAGGATGCGGCGGAAGTTGTGTCCGACGGCTG
>NZ_JADYVV010000074.1:0-47408 GCF_020194035.1 Bradyrhizobium sp. BRP56 | reverse complement strand
CACCCGCCGCTGCGCGTCGACCTCCCCCTTTCAGGGGGAGGTGAAACACGTTTCGCCTTGTAGGGACTATCGCATGCTGTCGCGCACCGCCGAAAACCTGTTCTGGCTGGCCCGTTATGTCGAACGCGCCGAATATCTGGCGCGCACCATCGATGCGACGTTGCGCGTCACCGCGCTGCCCGCGGCCTATGTCGGCAAGACCAATGAGTGGGATTCCGCACTGCTCACCGCCGGCGTCGGCGCAAGCTTCTACGATCACTATGAGGAAGCCGACGAGCGGAACGTCATCGAGTATCTCTCCTTCTCGTCGGAAAATCCGTCCTCGATCAAGAACTGCATCGAGGCGGCGCGGCTCAATTCACGCTCGGTACGGACAGCGCTGACGTCGGAGATGTGGGACACCATCAATTCGGCGTGGATCGAACTGCAGGCGGTCTGGAACAAGGGTCCCGCCAACCGCGAGGAGCTCGCCAAATTCCTGCGCTTCGTGCAGGAGACCTCGCTGCGCTTCGACGGCTCGGCCTACCGCACCATGCTGCGCAACGACGCCTACTGGTTCTCGCGGCTCGGGGTGCATCTCGAGCGCGCCGACAACACGGCGCGGATTCTCGACGTGAAGTATCACATGCTGTTACCCGAGGAGGAGCATGTCGGCGGCCCGCTGGATTACTACCAGTGGACCTCGATTCTGCGCTCGGTGTCGGCAACGACCGCCTATCACTGGGTCTACCGGGAAACCCTGAAGCCCTGGCTGATCGCCGACCTGTTGATCCTCAACGATACGCTGCCGCGCTCGCTTGCGAGCTGCTACAGCAACCTCGTGCGCAACCTCGACCAGATCGGCGTCGCCTATGGCCGCCAGGGCGCCTCGCAACGCCATGCCCGCGGCATCAGGAACCGGCTCGAGCACAGCAACATGGACGATATCTTCCAGCACGGCGTGCACGAATTCATCCAGGAGTTCATCGCGGACAACTCACGGCTGGGTGAGATCATCACCAAGCAGTACCTGATCTGACCGGTTTTGAGGCAAAATCCCGTGATGGCCGGGCAAAAGCGCGAAGCGCGCCTTCGCATGGGTGTCCCGGCCATCGACATCTTGCTTTCGCGGCCGATTAGGAAGAAAGACGTGGGTGCCCGGGAAGGGTCCGGGCATGACAGTCCTGCCCTGAAAAAACCGATTGAACACCGGTTGAGCCATGCGCCTGCGGATAGCCCATACCACCACCTATCGCTACGAGCCGGCGGCCTCGGGCGTGATCCAGATTCTGCGGATGACGCCCGGCAGCCATGACGGCCAGTACGTCGCGGATTGGCAGATCGACGTCTCGACCGATTCCCGGCTCGACACCCATGAGGACGCCTTCGGCAACGTTACGCACGTGCTGACGCACGGCTCGATCGCCGACCTCACGATCCATTGCGAGGGCCTGATCGAGACCCAGGATACCGGCGGCGTGCTGCGCGGCAGCGACGAGCGGTTTCCGCCGAGCCTGTTCCTTCGTCCCACACCGCTGACCGACCTCAACCTGGCAATGACGGCCGTCGTGCGCGAGCTGCGCGCGGAAGCCGGCGCCGACGTGCTCGGTTTCCTGCACGCGCTGATGGTGCAGATCTACGAGCACATGACCTTCGACGAGGACCCGACCAACAGCGCCACCTCGGCCGCCGAGGCGTTCGCGCTGAAGCGCGGCGTCTGCCAGGACTACGCGCACATCCTGATCGCCTGCGCGCGCGCCGGCGGCGTTCCGGCTCGGTTCGTCTCCGGCCACTTCTTGCGCTCCGATGGGATGGTCAACCAGCAGGCCGGCCATGCCTGGGCCGAGGCCTTCGTGCCCGATCTCGGCTGGATCGGCTTCGACGCCGCCAACGGCATCTGCACCACCGACGCCCATGCCCGCGTCGCGATCGGCCTTGACTATCTCGGCGCCGCCCCGGTCCGCGGCACCCGCTATGGCGGCGGCAACGAGACGCTGACGGTCGCGGTCAAGGTCGACCAGGCCGGCCGTCCCGGACAGTGGCAGAGCCAGACGCAGTCGTAGGGCTGATCCCTCTCCGCGTCCGTCATTGCGAGCCAACGGGTCGCGCGAACGCGCGCCCGAGGACAGGCTCTGCGAAGCAATCCTTCTGACCGCTTGCGGGGCCATGGATTGCTTCGTCGCCTCGTTCCTCGCAATGACGGCAGGGGTGCTATGATCGCTGCTGCAAACCGAAGCAGCGAGACAAGCCATGGCCACCGTAAAACTGCTTTCCGACGACGAGCTCTCGGCGGAGGCACGCGCCGTCTTCGACGACATCCGCAAGACGCGGAACTCGGACTTCGTCAACAATTTCTGGCGCGCGCTGGCGCATGATCCGAAGACCCTGCGGCGGACCTGGGAGAGCATCAAGGAGGTGATGGCACCCGGCGCGCTTGACCCGAAGGTCAAGGAGATGCTCTACGTCGCCGTCTCGGTGGCCCACGGCTGCAGCTACTGCATTCACTCGCACACCGCGAGCGCCCGCGCCAAGGGCATGACTGACGCCGAATATCAGGAAATGCTGGCAATCGTCGGCATGGCCGCCGAGACCAACCGGCTGGTCACGGCGCTCGGCGTACCGGTCGACGAGGCCTTCCTCGTCGATGCACCTGCGGAACGAAGCCGGGAGCCGTGACGCTCCTGCCTGTCTCGCGAATGAGTGATGTCACGAAATGCGCTCGACGTCGGATTTGAGGACAACCAGGAAACGGGCAGCTTCGCCGCCCGTCACCACCCGATGATCGAAGGTCAGCGATAGCGGCAGCGTGCGTCGGACCGCAACCTGCCCCCGAAGCGCGACCACGCGCTCCGAAATCCGCCCGGCACCGACGATCGCCGTCTGCGGCGGCACAATGATGAGATTAGCAAACCGGCCTCCGATCATGCCGAAGTTCGACAACGTGATCGTCGCACCGCGCAGTTCCTCCGGGGGTATCGCGCGCGCGATCGCGTCGGCTCGCAGACGGTCGAGTCCGGCCCGCAGGTCCGATACGCTCCGCTCCGCGACATTGCGCAGCACGGGAACGATCAGGCCGCCGCCGGTGTCGACGGCGATGCCGAGATCGATGCGCTCGATCAGGCGCCGTTCTCCCGTACCGGAATGATACCAGGCATTGAGCGCGGGCTCTGCCTTGCAGGCAGCGGCGATCGCCCGCGCCAGGCGGATTGTCACGTCCTCGTCCTGCCGCCAATCGTCGATGTCGGCTTCATCGGTGACCGTCGCGGGGACGATTTCCGCATACGCTGCCGTCATGCGTTGG
Source organism: Bradyrhizobium sp. BRP56 (assembly GCF_020194035.1). Classification (NCBI taxonomy): domain Bacteria; kingdom Pseudomonadati; phylum Pseudomonadota; class Alphaproteobacteria; order Hyphomicrobiales; family Nitrobacteraceae; genus Bradyrhizobium; species Bradyrhizobium sp. BRP56. Next base: position 44,128 of record NZ_JADYVV010000074.1, on the reverse strand, counting down.
GCCATCGCGCGGCGCAAGCCTCGCAGCGGCTCGGCAGGTCCGCTGTGAGACATCCGCTTCGCCGCCCTCTCGACATCGGCCCGCGTGATGGTGCCGCCGGGCCCGGTCGCCTCGACGAGATCGAGCGCGACGTCAAGCTTGCGCGCAAGGGCGCGCACTGCCGGAAACACTTGGGCTCCCTGCCCGCTGGGCGGCGAAGCAGTTACTGGCGCCGGCCGTTGCTCGCCGGTGTCGAGTTCGCCCACAATCGTGCCGGTGTCCTGCCCGGCGTCCTCGGCAAACTCGACGAGCGGCGCGCCGACCTTCACGATATCGCCCTTGGCACCGAACAGGCGCGCGATGCGTCCGCTCGACGGCGCCGGTATCTCGACCACCGCCTTGTCGGTCTCGACCGAAACGAGCGGCTGATCGGTCACGACGTGATCGCCCTCGTTGACGTACCAGGTGACGATCTCGGCTTCTTCAAGACCTTCACCAAGGTCCGGCAACGTGAACTGGCGCATGGCACAAGGTCCGTTGGTGTTCAGTTGTACTGGTGCGCCTTTCGGACTGCGGTCACGATGCGTCCGACCGACGGCATGTAGCGTTGCTCAAGGCGGGCCATCGGGATGATCGTGTCGTAGCCGGTGACGCGGGTCACGGGTGCGAGCAGCGAGGATAGTCCGCGCTCGGCGATCATGGCTGCGATCTCCGCGCCAAATCCGCCGGTGTGCGCGGCCTCGTGCACGATGACGCAGCGCCCGGTCTTTGCGACCGACCTGAGCACGGTGTTTTCATCGTAGGGCTTGAGCGTGGCGAGGTCGATAACCTCGGCAGCGATGCTCTCGTCGGCGAGCGCGTCCGCTGCGGCCATCGTTTCCTTCAGCATCGCACCCCAGCTGATCAGCGTGACGTCGCGACCTTCCCTCTCGACAAAGGCGCGATCCATCGGCAACGCTTCGCCGTTGTCCTCGACCTCGCCTTTCACGGCGCGGTACAACCGCGTCGGCTCCAGGAACACCACCGGATCGGGATCGCGGATCGCGGCGAGGAGAAGTCCATAGGCGCGCTCCGGCGACGAAGGTATCACGACACGCAAGCCCGGAATGTGGGTCAGCATCGCCTCAGTGCTCTCGGAATGATGCTCGGGTGCGCGAATGCCGGCACCATGCGGCGTGCGCAGAACCATCGGACAAGTGAGCCGTCCCTGGGTACGGTTGCGCATCCGTGATGCGTGGTTCACCAGCTGATCGAGACAGGGATAGATAAATCCCATGAACTGGATTTCGCCGACCGGCTTCAGTCCCTGCGCGGCCATGCCGACGCAGAGCCCGCTGATCAGGAGTTCGGCAAGCGGCGTATCAAGAACGCGCTCCGGACCGAAGCGCTCCTGTAAGCCGACGGTCGCGCGGAAGACGCCGCCATTGACGCCGACATCCTCGCCGAGCACGACCACATCGGGATCATCCGCCATGGCGCGGCCGAGCGCCAGATTGATGGCTTCGACCAACGTGACTTCAGGCATCGTCCTCTCCCGCGAGTTCGCGGCGCTGCGCGGCATACGCCTCGGGCAGATCGGCATAGAGGTTGTCGAACATGGTTTCTGCTCGGCGTGGCGGCGTCTTCAGATAGCGCTCCACCGCCGCCTCGATGCGCTCATGGCACTCGGCGGCAAGCCGCTCCTCGTCCGCCTTGGTCCACATCTTCTGACCCACAAGATAGGACCTGAGGCGCGCGATCGGCTCTTCCTTCCAATGCGCCTGGACTTCTTCGGCCGAACGATAGCGCAATGCATCATCTGACGTCGTGTGATCGCCGAGCCGATAGGTGACCGCTTCGATGAAGTGAGGGCCCTTGCCGTCGCGGGCAGCGGCAATGGCCTCCTCGGCCGCGGCACGCATCGCCACCACGTCACTCCCGTCCACCTGCTCGCCGCTGAACCCGGCGCCGATGGCCTTCTGCGCCAGCGTCTCGGAACCCGTCTGCAGGCGCACCGGCACCGATATGGCCCATTGATTGTTGGTGGCGACGAACACGAGCGGCAATTTGTGAACGCCGGCGAAATTCATGGCCTCGTAGACATCGCCTTTCGAGGTGGCGCCGTCGCCGAACATGCAGACGGCCACGCGCGGCTCCTTGCGCAACTTCAGGGCGTAGGCAACGCCGGCGGCATGCGGCGCCTGTGATCCGACGGGAACGCAGAACGGGAAATCGTGCACCGGACCGGAGAATTGATTGCCGCGTTCATCGCCGCCCCAGAACAGCAGGATCTCCTCCAGCGCGACGCCACGCCAGAGCAACGCGCCGTTGTCGCGATAGGAGGGCAACAGAACGTCATCCTCCCGCATCGCACTCGCAATCCCGACCGACACCGCCTCCTGGCCGAGCGAAATGGCATAGGTTCCCAACCGACCGGTGCGCTGCAATGCAACAGCCTTTCGGTCGAACAGACGCAAGAGCACCATCGACCGGTAAAGTTCGACCAGCAGCTTGGCATCGGTGGCGAAGGCAGGAAGCGGCCGCTCTATCGAGCCGTCGGGCGCGAGGTAATTGCGGCGGCGCACCTCAAAGCGCGCAATGACGGGGAGCTCTTCGTTCGCTCTTTTGCTGGCCACGCGCTCACTCCAGGAGCGGTTCTGCCTCCCACGTTCAGTAATTTGGTGTTCGACCCGCGACGATGCAATACCGTGGCAACATCGCTCTTGGCGCAGCGGCCGGGTCGTGAGGATCGATCGACAGGATCAGTGGAACAGCGCCGCGAATGCGGTATAAGAGAGCATGGCAAATGGTCAGGTTGTCCTCGTAACAACTGCGCCGTTGGACGGCGGCCCGCCTGTTCGCTCGGTCTTCTTCGTGGCGGAAGGAGACGCGGCAAAGGCCACGGCAATTATTGCGGACATGATGGCCCCGAATGAAACGGTCGAAGCGTGGGGGCCGCTTCCCGAAGCAGCTGTCAAGGCGCTCGGGTTGAAACCCGGTGACTACACCCACAGCTGACTTGCATCGGATAGCTGTCCGGCGCGAAGGTCCGCGGCCGCATCCTTGCGCAGAGGGTGTGATCTTGACGCGGCGCCCTCGCTTACGCGGTTCCGATCACAACGCGGGGAGCCCTCTTTCTCGAGCAAGGGACATGGCGTAATCTGCAGCGAGCTGCCCTTGGACGGGACGGGCCGACGTCGCCGTTTGAAGGAACGGGCAGCGGTCAGGCCGTCGGCAGGCATCGCAGTCTGAAAGCAGCGCCTGCCTTATGTGGCGCTCCCTCAACTTCAACATGAAGCAGGTTGGCCTGCCGCGCGCGCGGCAGACAAGGGCAATGCTAAACCCTTGGAGGACGACATGGCGACATTCATATTGAGGATCGACTGGACCGACCAGGGAATTCGTAATGTCAAGGAAGCTCCCAAGCGCAGCCGAGCGGCGAAAGAACTCGCCAAGACGCTAGGTGTCGAAATCAAGGAGGTCTATCTCACCTCCGGCGAGCATGACATCCTTCTCCTCGCCGAAGCACCGCTCGGCGACAACATCACAAAACTCGCGCTTGCCCTCAGCTCTCTGGGAAACATACGGACCTGCACCTCACGGGCTTGGCCCGAGGCGGAGTGGACCAAGCTGATATCCGAGCTCCCGTAGCTACGTCGGATATCCCGATGGATCTCTACGCGGCCTGACTGACGGGCGCCGTCGCAAACTTGCCCCGGCGATCGGCGCGGGAGTTGCGCGCGTGCGCAGGACCAGCCACCGCTTTGGTCGTGTGAATAAATGAGGATACGAAGCGCACGAGGGCGACGGCGGACGTCGTCGCCGGCGGGGCACCACGCGTTACTTATCCAGCCAAACATCCTCGAAGCGCAGATTGTTGTACTGGCTGTTGTCGTGCGGGTGGAAATTCTTCACGTAAGGCTGCCAGCAATTGCCGGCTGATGAGTGCAGGATGACCGGCCGCGCGGCGTCGTCGACCAGCAGGTGCTCGATGTCGAACACGATCTTGCGGCGCTTGTCCTTGTCGACCTCGCGCGACTGCGCCGCCAGCAGCTTGTCGACTTCGGCGTTGCAATACTGGGTGTAGTTGCGCTCGGAGTTGCAGGAATAGTTCTCGACCAGATTGCCGTCGGGATCGTCGACGCTGACGCCGGTGACATTGAGGCCGATGGTGTAGTCCTTGCGCTGCAGCCGCGAGTACCAGCGCGGCGTATCCAGAATGTCGAGCTCGGCTGTGATGTAGATCTTCTTGAGCTGGTCGGCGAGGATCACCGCCGGGTCGCGATAGGTCGGCAGATTGCGGGTCTGGATCTTGATCGACAGCGGCTTGGCGTCGCTGTAGCCGAGCTTCTGCATGATCGCCTGCGCCTCGGCGAGGTTCTTCCCGGTGTCGGGGCCGTAACCCATCAGCGTCGACAGGATCTCCGGCGGCATGCCCCACTCGCCTTCGGGCTTCGCCTGCATCGCGCCGCCAAGCCGGCCGGTGCCTTCGAACAGGATGCTGTTGAAGGCCTTGCGATCCAGCGCCAGCGACATCGCCTTGCGGATATCCGGATTGTCGAACGGCGGATTGACGCGGTTGACCAGGAGATTGATCTGCAGATTGGTCGACGTCATCTCGCAGATCGCGTTCGGCGCCCGCGCCTTGACGTCCTTGATCAGGGGAATGCTGACGTCGGACGGAAAGGTGATGTCATAGTCGCCGGTCGCGAATGCCAGCATCCGCGTGGCGCGGCTGTCGATCGAGCGCACCGTGATCTCGTCGAGATATGGCCGGTCCTTCTTGAAGTAATCGGGGTTACGGACCAGTCGGATAGAATCGCCGCGCTGGAACTCGACGAACTTGAACGGCCCGGTGCCTACCGGTTTGGTGCGCATCACCTGCTGCGGCACGTGGCAGGGATAGACCACCGAGAAGGCGCTCGCGAGCAGCGCCAAGAGACCGGGCTGCGGCTCGGTCAACTCGAACGTCGCCTCATCGTCGCCATTGATGCTGACGTCCTTGAGCTTCGAGTACCAGACCTTGCGCGGGTTGCGCTTGAAGTCCGGTGTTTTGACGTCTTGGGTCTCGCTCTTGCCGATCAGCATCCGCCAGGTGCACTGCACGTCCCTGGCGGTGAACGGCTGGCCGTCATGCCACTTCACGCCGTGACGCAGCCTGAAGGTAAGCTTGGTGTTGGTCTGGTCCCACGACCAGCTCTCGGCGAGATCGGGGATCACGGTGTCGATGCTTTCGTGCACCTTGGCCGGATCGAACACCACGAGGTTGTTGAAGACGGCCGCGAACGGCATCACCGAGGCGATGGTGGATTCCTCGAGCAGCGAGGTCGAGGGCGGATTGTCGTTGTGATAGAGCCGCAGCGTGCCGCCCTGCTTCTGCGCCGATGCAGGGCTCGCGGCCATCGCCGCGATACCCAATGCCACAATGCACGCGGCCAGTTTGAACGACATTCTCGCCTCCCGAAATTTCTTGTTGTCGTCGGTTGCAGGCAGTCGAGCACAACACCCCTCCCCTCGCAACGACGCGAGGCCAAGATCATTGCCGGCTGCGCGCCACGCAGAGCGAGACCGGGATGCGCCCCGCAACCCGGACGGCTGGAACAGGCGCCCGGCCATCGCTCGGTCGTCCCGCCCCTCTTTGACGGGCCATCGCACGTCCCGTGACGGGGAATTGGGGTTGGATGCATCCGCGAAATTGGCTACTAGTTTCCCGCCGAGAAACTCGGACCGTCTGAGGGCTTTAAATGACCTATTGCTGCGGAATTCTGGTGCGCGACGGGCTCGTCATGATCGCCGATACCCGCACCAATGCCGGCCTCGACAACGTCTCGACCTTCCGCAAGCTGCACATCTTCGAAAAGCCCGGCGAGCGCATCATGGCGATCGCCAGCGCCGGGAATCTCGCGATCAGCCAGTCGGTGCTGTCGACCCTGACCGAGGGCATGGAAAATCCGGACACCGGCGAGCTCGAGACGCTGATGAACGCCCCGACCATGTTCCAGGCGGCGCAACGGATCGGCCGCGCCATCCGCTCGGTGCACGCCACCGAGGGCGATGCGCTGCGCGCCGAGGACATCTCCTTCGACGTCTCGTTCCTGTTCGGCGGCCAGATCAAGGGCTCGCGGATGCGCCTGTTCATGGTCTACACCGCCGGCAACTTCATCGAATGCACCACCGACACGCCATACCTGCAGATCGGCGAGCACAAATACGGCAAGCCGGTGCTCGACCGCGCCATGCATTACGACGTCGAGCTCTATGAGGCGCTGAAGACCGGGCTGATCTCGATGGATTCGACGATGCGCTCCAACCTCGGCGTCGGCCTGCCGATCGACGTGCTGGTGGTGCGCACCGACGCCTGCGAGGCCGATCTCAACCACCGCATCGAGGCCGGCGAGCCCTATTTCCACGACCTGCGCTCGCGCTGGTCGGCGGCGCTGCGCGCGGCGCACCAGAACATTCCACGCCCACCCTACAAGAACGAAACCGAAGCAAAAACCAAGTAAGAGGAAACTCGGATGACTGAGGCAACCAGCAAGATCGCACTCGTGACCGGCGCCGGCACCGGCGTTGGACGCGCCGCGTCGCTCGCTTTGATGGACAAGGGCTACACCGTGGTGCTCGCCGGGCGCCGCATGGAGATGCTGGAAGAGACCGCCAAGCTCGGTCCCGCGGGCAAGAGCCTGTGCGTGTCGGCCGACATGGCCAACCCCGCCGCGATCGCCGCGCTGTTCGACAAGGTGAAGGCGACCTATGGCCGGCTCGACGTGCTGTTCAACAATGCCGGCATGGGCGCGCCGCCGGTGAACTTCGAGGATCTGCCGCTCGAGCAGTGGCAGGCGGTCGTCAACACCAACCTCACCGCGCCGTTCCTGTGCACCCAGCATGCCTTCCGCATCATGAAGGACCAGACGCCGCGCGGCGGCCGCATCATCAACAACGGCTCGATCTCGGCGCATGCGCCGCGGCCGTTCTCGGCCGCCTACACCTCGACCAAGCACGCCATCACCGGCCTCACCAAGTCGTCCAACCTCGACGGCCGGATGTATGACATCGCGGTCGGTCAGGTCGATATCGGCAATGCCGCGACCCCGATGACCGACCGCATGGTCAACGGCCCCGGCGTGCTGCAGCCGGACGGCACCACCAAGCACGAGCCGCGCATGGACGCCAAGGCGGTCGGCGATGCGGTCGCCTACATGGCGGGCCTGCCGCTCGACGCCAACGTGCTGTTCATGACGGTCATGGCGACCAAGATGCCGTTCGTCGGCCGGGGCTGATCGTCCCCTTCATCCTGCTTTGCGGTAGGACTATCACAACGGCCGGCCGGGCTTGTCCCGGCCGGCCGTTGCCGGGGCACGCTGCCAAAATATCGAAAACAACCCCATGCAAAGGAGCCGGCAGCTAGCGGCGTTCGACACGGCAACTTGACACGTCGGGCAAATCAGCGATACTTTTCCATTATTCCGAAATCATGAAAAGCTTGCCGCGGGGCTGATCTTCCCCTTCTCCCCGCGCGCGGGGAGAAGGTCGGGATGAGGGGGAGTCTCCACAAGGACGGTGAGAGACAAACGCGGAGAGTCCCCCTCACCCGGATTGCTGCGCAATCCGACCTCTCCCCGCAAGCGGGGCGAGGTAAGGGAAGCGCCCTACTCCAGCTTCTCGACGTCCCGCAGTGTCGGGAACAGCTTCATCCAGAGCAGCGCGACCGCAACCGTGGCGACGCCGCCGAGCACGGCCGACGGCACGGTGCCGAGCAGCGCCGCGGTGACGCCGCTCTCGAACTGGCCGAGCTGGTTCGACGCGTTGATGAACAGGAAGTTCACCGCGCCGACACGGCCGCGCATCTCGTCGGGGGTGGCAAGCTGCACCAGCGAGAAGCGGATCACGACGCTGATCGTGTCGGCGGCGCCCAGCACCGCGAGCGCCAGCGCCGATAGCCACATCCAGTGCGACAGCGCGAACACCACGGTCGCGACGCCGAACACGATCACCGCCTGGAACATCCGCATGCCGACGCGGCGGTTGATGGTGTGCCGCGCCAGCACCATCGTCATCAAGAGCGCGCCGACGGCGGGCGCGGCGCGCAGGATGCCGAGGCCGAGCGGGCCGGCTTGCAGGATATCGCGCGCATAGATCGGCAGCAGCGCGGTGACGCCGCCGAACAGCACCGCGAACAGATCGAGCGAGATGGTGCCGAGGATCGCCGGATTGCTGCGAACGAAGGTGACGCCGGCAAACAGATCGTCCGACGACCCGCCGTTCCTCACCGGCGCCTGCTGCAGCCGGCCGATGCCGCTGGTGAGCAGCGCACCGAACAGCCAGAACACCATCATGATGCCGTAGGGCGCGCTCGGCATCAGGGCATAGGCGAAGCCGCCGAGCGCGGGTCCGGTGATGGTCGCGACCTGCGCCGCGCCGCTCGAGATCGCGGTCGCCCGCTGCAGCGAGCCCTGCGGTGCGATCAGCGGCAACAGCGCGGCGGTCGCCGGACTCTCGAACGCGCCGGCGATCCCGAGCACGAAGGTCGCGACGAAGATCTGGATCTCGGAGATGGTGCCGGCAAAGGTGCTTCCGGCGAGAAACAATGCGGTCAGCGCCTCCGCGATCTGGCAGGCCTGCACCACGCGCTTGCGCTCGAAGCGGTCGGCGGCGTGGCCGGCGACGAACACCAGGAGCGCGGTCGGCAGAAACTGCACCAGTCCGACCATGCCGAGGTCGAACGCGCTGCCGGTCAGATCATAGATCTGCCAGCCGATCGCCACCGCGCCGATCTGGCTGGAGAAGCGCGACAGGCTGCGCGACGACAAGAAGAACAGGAACGGTCTGTGGCCGAGCAGATCGCGGGCGCCGGCCGGCGTGGCGGAGGACATGGATGATTGCGTGACCGAGCGCCTGCAACTTGTCAATGGCGACGAGCTGAACGCGCAACAGCATTGCGCTGCGCGAGGCCTCTGCCCATAATCGCGCGAGTTTTTTTGGGGGCGTGATGCTTCAGTTGCAATCGGCGTTCGGCGTGGTGGCGTTGCTCTTGATCGCCTGGGCGCTGAGCGAGAATCGCCTGAAGGTGTCGCTGCGCCAGGCGGCGATCGGACTTGCCGTCACGATCGTCACTGCGCTTGTGCTGATCAAGGTGCCGCTGGTGACGCAGGCCTTCGGCGCGATCAATGACGCCGTCGGCACCATCGCGGCCGCGACGCGCGCCGGCACCGCCTTCGTGTTCGGCTATGTCGGCGGCGGCCCGGCGCCGTTCGATCCCAAGGCGCCCGGCTCGGATTTCATCCTCGCCTTCCAGGCGCTGCCGATCGTGCTGGTCATGAGCGTGCTGACAACGCTGTTGTTCTATTGGCGCGTGCTGCCGCCTGTCGTGCGCGGCATGGCCTGGCTGCTCGAGCGCACGCTCGGCGTCGGCGGCGCGGTCGGGCTCTCGACCGCGGCCAATATCTTCCTCGGCATGGTCGAGGCGCCGCTCTTCATCCGCCCCTATCTGGCGCAGCTCACCCGCAGCGAATTGTTTCTGGTGATGACCGGCGGCATGGCCGGGATCGCCGGCACGGTGCTGGTGCTGTACGCCACGCTGCTGGCGCCGCTGATCCCGGATGCGGCCGCGCATTTCGTCATCGCCTCGGTGCTCGGCGCGCCGGCCGCAATTTTAGTGAGCCTGATCATGGTGCCGGAAACCTCGGGCAAGCGGACGGGCGGATCGCTCGACAATCCCGATATCCAGGTGTCGTCGACGATGGACGCCATCGTGAAGGGCACGGCTGCCGGGCTCGAGCTCTTGATGAACATCATCGCGATGCTGCTGGTGCTGGTCGCGCTGGTGTATCTGGCGAACGCGATCATCGGCCTGCTGCCGGAGATCGGCGGCGCGAAAATCTCGCTGCAGCGCCTGCTCGGCTACGTGATGGCGCCGGTGTGCTGGCTGATGGGCCTGCCCTGGCCGCAGGCGATCACCGCGGGAAGCCTGATGGGCACCAAGACCGTGCTGAACGAGCTGATCGCCTATGTCGACCTGTCGAAACTCGGCCCCGACGCGCTCGATCCGCGCTCGCGGCTGATCATGCTCTACGCGATGTGCGGCTTTGCCAACTTCGCCAGCCTCGGCATCATGATCGGCGGCCTCGGCATCATGGCGCCCGAGCGGCGCGACGAGATCAACGCGCTCGGACTGAAGTCGATCGTCTCAGGCACGCTGACGACCTGCCTGATGGGCGCGGTCGTGGGGATGCTGACGCAGCCGTAGTCGCAGTAGCCCGGATGGAGCCAACGGGTCGCGCGAACGCGCGCCCGATGACAGGCTCCGCGCAATCCGGGGCGGTGCTGACGCGGTGAAGCTTCCTGTCAAGCGGATCATTGTTGGGCCGGCCGACGGCGCGGACGCACGTAGCCGCGCATTGAGCCGTCGCTTGCAATAACGCGATGACAGGGGATCGATGGGTCGTAATTCGTGCGCATTATGGCACCAACCGCGCGTGCAGCCTTCGGATTGCCGGCTTTAGCAGCGACAGCTTTGTACGTCATGGCCTTCCCCTTTGGGATCTTGCGCACGATGTCGCGGACCTTATCTGAAAAGGTTTTCATAGGCCGAGTGTAGCAGATTTCTCAGAGGGTTTTCGCCTTTTTACTTGCGGTTGGAATGAGCGCGTCGCGTTGGCACGGAAGATTCGACCAGACGTGCCGGTGTTAGTTTCGAAGTGCGCGCGGCCCCCCAGCGTCGTTTGCCGCGCAGTGCCGGCGTGGACGCAAACGGAGCATTGCGGACATCGATCGGCGGCTCCGCCCGATGCGATTCGACGTGAATGACTAAGGGACTCATCCTACTTCTTGTCAGCGAGCCGCTTTCTGATTCTGATTACAGCCGGCCTGGCGCTCGCCGAAGCCTCAGTTCGCTCAAGTTTCTGAGCGATCTCGCGCTGCGTCCTGTCCTGCTTTGGCAGAGCGACTGTCCTATTCGGACAGCACCGGACGGCGGGGTGCTGGCCTGGTGGCCTAAGTCTGATTTTCGGAGTGGCCTGTTTTGGATTAATCGAACAGAAACCACGGCTTGGCCGATGTTCTCGGTAGGACTACTGAGACAGGCCCATTAGATGTTCTGGCCCTATCGGTTCCTGTTGACGGCCAAATGTTCCCTTATTCGGCCGCGAGTTCCGAATTCACTAGGAACCATCAAATTCCGGGCGTATTAACAACTATCACCGCACCACCCGTGGCTTTTATCGGTGATGAGATCGCCCAGTTGACGCTCCCGCCCAACACCAGCAGGGAGCAACGCCATGAAGAGGCGACGGCGTTTCACCCAGACGCAATCATTGGAAGAACGGCTCGCAGAAGAGGCCAAAGCTTGCGCGAGGAAGCCAAGACGCTTCCCCCATGCGCAGAGAAAGAAGCCCTGCTGAGGAAGGCGCGGCATGATGAGGTCACCGCCCATTTGACCGAGTGGCTGATGTCACCTGGGTTGAGGCCCGCCAGATAGCAACTATCCCCTGATGTGCTTCGTTGTAGAAGATCACCAGCACGAGACCTTTCGGGCGCTGGTGGCTGAGAGTTTCTATGCGCTCCCGCCTTCACGGAAGGGAGCGCTCAACATGGCCCTCTATTTCTTCGACATCCAAAGCGGCCGTGAGTTCTTTGCAGACGAAGAAGGGCTGAATTTGCCCGATCAAAAGTCCGCCGAGATCGAAGCGATGCAAACGCTCATTGAAATGATCAAAGACTCAATCTTTGTAAACGAACGGCCCGATATGGCGATTGAGGTTCGCTCCACAACCGAGCGACTGTTCTGCGTCTCCGTGATAAATGGCACAAAGCATTGAGGCCGCCTCAGTTGGCGGTCTCTTTCATTTATCGATGCGATGCCATGTCGCCTCTTGGCCCGAATCCGACGAACTCGGACACTTATCTCAGGGCATCTGACAGGGATAAACCGGACCTCGTCCGCGCCGGCCGCCAATTCCGTGTCTGCCCCTCCGAAAAAGGGGTAAAATGCCTCAGGGTCACATCTGAGGAGCAACAACATGACCCTACAAATCCCCGAGGTAGTTCCCACCAGGATCGACCGGCGTGTCTTCGCGATCATGGGCAACACGATGCCACCCCGAGATCCTAATGACGACGAAGAGGACGAAGAGCAAGACGACGAAGAGAACCGACCCGACGAACCGCCGGTCGTGCGCGAGCCGGACGAAGACTGAACAGGATGCTTATGATTGACGTAGCCTGAGCTTCGGAGAGCGTGATCCCCAGCCTACGTGCGGCGCGCTGGCGCGTCCGGCGGCTTTCAAGGTCGTTCTAATTCCGAGAGCCGCGGGCAGACGTTGAACGGACCACGTTCCCGGCGGAGCAACCTGTTGGCGTTCACTGGTGCAGGAGGAGAGCATGACCCTCATATGGCTTGGTGTGCTCCTTGTTTTCGGCGGCGTGCTCCAGATGGCGTATCAGCCAATCTGGCGAGGCCGATTCAGCGGTGGAAGGTGGCTTCGCTCCGGGCGTGACACGCTGGAACCTGAAAGACCGGGTAGCGGCTTCGGCATCAAATCGAATTGGCCTGGACTTGTGATGGTCGCGCTTGGCGGCGCTTTCTTGCTGGCCGGAGCTGCCGTCTGAGTTGGACGAATGTCTCAGGCGATGCCCGTTATCTAGCCCGGCCATGCGCTAGAGCCATGTCTCTTCTTGGCCCATCGCGACATCTTGCGTTGCCGCACGAACTTGGTCGCTATCGGGGCAAAGCGGACGTAGAGTCACGCCGACGGGTACACGGCCTAGAAAATCGTCATGCCCGGGCTCGACCCGGGCATCCATCGACCAGGAGAATCTTGCGAAGCAGGATAGATGGCCGGGTCAAGCCCGGCCATGACGGCCGCGAAAAGCCTACGCCTTCAACTCCACCGTCTTGAACTCGGCCGGCAGGATCACCTCCAGCAGTTCGACGTCGTCGGAGTAGTCCAGGATCATGTGCCGGATGCGCGGCGGCTGGGTCCAGGCGCTGCCTTGCTGCATCAGCGTCTCGCCCTCGCCTTCCATGTAGGTCTTCACCCAGCCCTTGAGCACATAGACCATCTGGAAGTCGACGTCGTGGAAGTGCAGCTTCGACACCTCATCGGGATTGCACGGTCCCTGCAGCCGGATGACGTGTGCCTGCGCGAGGCCATGCGAGGCGGCGGCGATGCCGAGGTCGCGGTACTTGGCGTAGGCGCGCAGCCCGTCGGCCTTGAAGTCCTCTTCGCGATGATGGCTGATCGCGACGCGCTGCTTCGGCCGTGCCTTGGCTGCAGCTTTCGGCGCGCTCTTCTTGGCCGCCGAGACGCGGCCTTTCGACTTGATGGTCTTGCGCGCGGACGATTTCGCGGACGTCTTCTTGGCGCCGGCGCCGAGCCCCGACCATTTCTTCTTCACCGCGGTCTTGGCTGCCGATCTTGATGCCGTCTTCTTGGCCATTGTTTCGCCTCCCGTCTTTTTGTGACGGAGAGAGGCTAACACAAGTCGCGCGCCGCGAGGCGAGCAAAGGCGCACAGCGCGCTTTTGCCCGCTCGCCCGCTCAATGCAGCCGGAACACGCCGTCGACGGCACGCAACTCGGCCGGCTTGACCAGCTTGGAATGCGCCACCGTCACCGAAAACAGCGGGCCTTCGAGCTTCGCCTGCCAGAACGCGAGGAAATCCTGCAGTGCAGGAAATTTCGGAAACAAGTCGTAGTTCTGCCAGACATAGGTCTGCAGCAACGAGGGGTGATCCGGCATCCGATAGAGGATTTGCGCCGTCGTCAGCCCGTACCCCAGCAACTGCTTCCGGAAATCGTCGGAAACAACCCCACCAACTCGCGAGACCATGCCAACCTCCTGTGACGGAGCGCATTCACGTGGTGGCCGATCTCCCCCGCCGGACCACCGGCAATGGATGCGCTCACATGAGAGAAATGTGACGCACGCGACTAACCCATCTCAAGCCTAAATGTTTAATAGGTTGTTGAAATTTCTTGCGTTGGCAGCAGCTTACCGCATCTGCTAATAGCCCGGCGACCCCTCTTGGGCGGCATTAAGGATGCCGAAATGATCTCGGTATCCTTTTGGCAGGCCGCCGCACTCACGAGTGCCAATTTTTCTGCTAGAGGCACTTGCCCGCCGCCAAGGCTTGGCCTATCTCCTGCCCAACCAGTCTGGCACTCGCTGGACTGGACTGCTAACTCTCCAAAAATCTACAGCATCTACAAATGTTTAGGAGGACTGCATGAAATTCCGTCCGCTTCACGACCGCGTCGTGGTCAAGCGTATCGACGCCGAAGAGAAGACTGCTGGCGGCATCATCATTCCGGACAGTGCCAAGGAAAAGCCCTCGCAGGGCGAAGTCACCGCCGTCGGCCCGGGCGGCCGCGACGAAGCTGGCAAGCTGATCCCGATCGACCTCAAGGTCGGCGACCGCGTCCTGTTCGGCAAGTGGTCGGGCACCGAGGTCAAGATCGACGGCGAAGACCTGCTGATCATGAAGGAAAGCGACATCATGGGCGTCCTCGACGTCCCCGCTTCCAAGAAGAAGGCCGCCTAAGCGCCTCTTTCCCTCCCAGTAAATCATTCCAAGGAAAACCCAGATGGCAGCTAAAGAAGTCAAATTCTCCGTCGAGGCGCGCGACAAGATGCTGCGCGGCGTCGACATCCTCGCCAACGCGGTGAAGGTCACCCTCGGTCCGAAGGGCCGCAACGTGGTGCTCGAGAAGTCGTTCGGCGCTCCCCGTATCACCAAGGACGGCGTCACCGTCGCCAAGGAGATCGAGCTCGAGGACAAGTTCGAGAACATGGGCGCCCAGATGGTGCGCGAAGTCGCCTCCAAGTCCGCTGACGCGGCCGGCGACGGCACCACCACCGCGACCGTGCTCGCGGCTGCGATCGTGAAGGAAGGCGCCAAGTCGGTTGCCGCCGGCATGAACCCGATGGATCTGAAGCGCGGTATCGACCTCGCTGTCGAAGCCGTCGTTGCGGACCTCCAGAAGAACTCGAAGAAGGTCACCTCGAACGAGGAGATCGCCCAGGTCGGCACCATTTCGGCCAACGGCGATGCCGAAATCGGCAAGTTCCTCTCCGACGCCATGAAGAAGGTCGGCAACGAGGGCGTGATCACGGTCGAGGAAGCCAAGTCGCTCGAGACCGAGCTCGACGTCGTCGAGGGCATGCAGTTCGACCGCGGCTACATCTCGCCCTACTTCGTCACCAATGCCGACAAGATGCGCGTTGAGATGGACGACGCCTACATCCTGATCAACGAGAAGAAGCTCTCCTCGCTGAACGAGCTGCTGCCGCTGCTCGAGGCCGTGGTGCAGACCGGCAAGCCGCTGGTCATCGTCGCCGAAGACGTCGAAGGCGAAGCGCTTGCCACCCTCGTCGTCAACCGCCTGCGTGGCGGCCTGAAGGTCGCGGCCGTCAAGGCTCCGGGCTTCGGCGATCGCCGCAAGGCCATGCTGCAGGACATCGCGATCCTGACCGGCGGCCAGGCCATCTCGGAAGACCTCGGCATCAAGCTCGAGAACGTCACGCTGCAGATGCTCGGTCGTGCCAAGAAGGTGATGATCGACAAGGAGAACACCACGATCGTCAACGGCGCCGGCAAGAAGGCCGACATCGACGCCCGCGTTGCCCAGATCAAGGCGCAGATCGAGGAGACCACCTCGGACTACGACCGTGAGAAGCTGCAGGAGCGTCTCGCCAAGCTCGCAGGCGGCGTCGCGGTGATCCGCGTCGGCGGCGCGACCGAGGTCGAGGTGAAGGAGCGCAAGGATCGCGTTGATGACGCGATGCACGCGACCCGCGCGGCTGTCGAGGAAGGCATCGTCCCGGGCGGCGGCGTCGCCCTGCTCCGTGCCTCCGAGCAGCTCAAGGGCCTGCGCACCAAGAACGACGACCAGAAGACCGGCGTCGAGATCGTGCGCAAGGCGCTGTCGGCTCCGGCTCGCCAGATCGCGATCAACGCCGGTGAAGACGGTTCGGTCATCGTCGGCAAGATCCTGGAGAACAAGACCTACAACTACGGCTTCGACTCCCAGACCGGCGACTATGCCGACCTCGTCAAGAAGGGCATCATCGACCCGACCAAGGTCGTGCGCACCGCGATCCAGAACGCTGCCTCGGTTGCCGCGCTCCTGATCACCACGGAAGCGATGGTTGCCGAGCTGCCGAAGAAGAACGCCGGCGGCCCCGCGATGCCTCCGGGCGGCGGCATGGGCGGCATGGACTTCTAAGCGACGAAGTCGTCCCGGACGCGGTGCAGCGCGAAGCGGTGCACCGCCGAGCCGGGATCTCGCTCAACGACAACGAAATGCAAAACCCCGGCAGCGATGCCGGGGTTTTTGTTTGCGGCAGGCTCGCCGGGCGACTTACCAGGAGCCTTACGCTGCTCACAGCATGCACGTTATTCACAACACTCTCCGTAAATATACGTTGGTCTGAGTTGACAATTTCAAAAAAAATTTCGTGCGAGAGTCGCAAACCGAACCGACAGCGTCATCTTCGTCCCGCACAGTAGGCTTGGGACAAGATCGAAGTTCACTCTCAACAATCTGAATTGAGCACGGAGCGTCAGCTCCCGTGACGCGGGCAAGCGTTGCGGAGAATGCGTTTACTTGCAAGGGAGGCAGTGCAGTGAGCGACAAGGTTCTCAGCCGAGCCGCCTGAAGAAGCGGCGTTGAAGTCACATCGAGGATTCGTTCAAGGAGGGACCTGGCCGGTTGGAAGAAGCCCAATGACGAGAGCATGCAGCCCCCACTGCCCGATGCTCCGTCAACCGCCGCAGGTGCGCGATGCCCCCCCAACTACCCCGCGCACCGACCTGGGGCCAATCCAACCGGCCGGACTATTCTGCAAGGCAAAAGGCAAAAAGCAAAAGGCAATATGGGAGGGAGGCGCTCATGGGCATGGTGATGGTCAGATGTCCGCAAACCGAGCACGCGATTTCCACCGGAATCAAAACCGATCGCGAGAGCTTTCGACGCAGTACCGTGTTCTTCTCGCGCACGGCCTGTCCATTTTGCCGCGCGGATCACGCCTGGTTTGCGCGGGACGCCTGGGTCGATGAGCCGAGCATCCGCGTGCGGCGACGCCGCGGCGGCGGTTCACCGGCCTGAAAGTGGCCACCACTTTTGACGACCGCGATGGAGGGACACCATGGCGCAGGTGCAGATCACGACGGAAACGTCTGCCTGGCTGCTGCAGGCCAAGGACTTTCTCGATGAAGCACGACGGCTGAAGCCCGGTCCGAAGCGCAATGAGTTGCGCGAGACCGCAAAGGTGCTGCGCGAGATTGCGAAGCTCGAAAGGGTATCCTCCTCCACGCGGGAGCTGGATCGGCGGCCAGGAAGCTGATCGCAGCAGGGAACGCGCTTACACGGCGTCGTCAGCCTCGATTTCCTGGATGCGCGGATCGTTGGCCGGCGCCATTCCTCGCGTTCGAACCTTGTCGCCCGAGAAAATCTCCTCGGCCTCGAGACGCATGACGCGATGGCATTCGCACGCCGCCGCCAATAGCCGCGCCCGGTCGATCTCGATCTGGCCTCGTTGATCTGACCTGATCGCACCGCGCTTGCGCAGATTGCCCATCAGCAAGGTCACCGTCGTTCGTCGCACGCCGAGTATTTGCGACAGCGCTTGCTGGGTCAGCGGGAGGACGTCGCTGTCGACGCGGTCGCGAAGCTGAAGCAGCCAGCGCGCCATCCGCGCCTCGACCGGGTGGAGCGCATTGCAAGCGGAGCCGAGCTGAAACTGGATCAGCATCGATCTGACGTGCTTCTGGATTGCCTGCCGAATCCCCGGACTGCGGCCGAAAGCGGCATGAAAGCGCGCCGCCGGAACCCGCGAGGCGGTACCAGCCGCACGAACGACGGCGGTAATGCCTGACGGCGAGGCTCCGAGCACCGAAAGACTGCCCACGGCCCCTTCGCATCCGACCACGCCGGTTGCGACCGTCTGCCCATCCGCCATGTCGATCATCAACAGGATCGCGCCGCTGTGAGGAAAGAAGACGTAGTCGATCTCGTCACCGGCGCGCGCCAGGACTGCATCCTGTTCGAGCGCAACGGTCTCAAGTTCGGGTCTCAGGAGGTCCAGATCCGCCGGCGACAATGTCGCGAGAAGGCGATTACAAGTTCCACCGGAATTGCTCACCTGCGGGAACGTCAAGGGTCGCACAGCATACTCACTCAAACACGGGATCAAAAACATATTCCAAACGTTTGACCGCAAGGCGGAATTCTCCGCGGCGGCGTCCTTAAAGTTAGATGCAAATGCGCCGCCGGACGCAATAGCAAAATGCGTATCGTCGCACCGTAGAACTTCGGGAACCCAACAGTTCCAGTTTCGCATCGCTCGCGCCGCGCGCGACATCCGAGCCTGCTCTTTCACAATCTGCGCGGGCGTGGGCGGACGCGGTGTGACCGCGCCGCCGCTGCGGCACCCGTCAAGAGGCGCGCGAGTGCCGGTCCGGCCACCGCTGCGCCTGCGCGAGCAATTCCTGCGCGTCCTTGATCTCGGCAAGATCGAGCGCCGGATCGAAACCGGCGAGCACCGGCGCCAGCAATTGCGATATCTCCTCTGCCCGGCCGCTGCGGCTGTAAAGACGTGCAAGTCCCAGCGCGCTGCGCAACTCGAACGTCCTGGTCTGCTGCCTTCGCGCGATCTCGAGGGCGCGATGGAAGGCATCCTCGGCGCCGGACATGTCGGGGCTGTGACGACGCGACAGCAGCCCACCCTGCACGCGGTAGAGTTCGGCATCCAGCCAGTGCTGCCCGGACTGCTCCGTCGCCTCGATCAACTCATTGATGATGTCGAGCCCGGCATCGACATGCCCGGCCTCCGCATTCGCCACGGCAATCTGCAATCCCCAGAACGGTTCACAGAGGTAGCAGTCGTTCTCGTGAAGCAACGACCAGCCACGTTGCATCTCCGCGAGACCTGCGGCGCGGTCGCCGGCACGCCACTTCTCCAGACCATTGAGATAGGTTCCGGCGGCGACATACAACGGCATCGTGTGATCGCGCGCCAGGCCGAGGGCCAGGATCGTGTCGGTCTGGCGCAACCTGCTGCCGCACAGCCCGTCGAAGACGGCCTTGTGAACCAGCGCATTGGCGCGCGCGAGCGCGCGCTGCTTCCCGGCGACGTCCATCGCGGCGCCCGCGAGCTGCCGGGCCCGATCGATCTCGCCGCGCGGCCAAAGCACCAGGGCGAGAAATCTCATGATGACGAACGGCAAGTCGAGCGTCGACGCCTTGAAGGTTGCCGGATCCGGCTCGGTCGCATAGGCCGCGAAGGCCTGCTCGAGATGGATGCCCGCGTTCAGGTACTCGCCCGCGAACCAGGAGGTCACCCCGCTGGTCCAGCGCGCGACAATGGTCGCCACCGGCGACTGCGGGTGCCGTTCCGCTGCGCCCATGATCGCCTCCGCCAACTCCCGCATCGGCGCGAGCTCGCCGTGGGTCAGGCAGGCGTTGAAGAGGCCCGACTGGATCGGCGCCAGTTCGATCGGATCATCGATGTCGGAGGCAAACTGCCGGGCGCGGGTCCAGGCGGCGACCGTCTCGGGGGCGCTGTGCCCGAGACTGCCCCGCAGCGCGCGGCCGTAGGCGATTTGCAGATGGAGCCGGCCGATCATCCGATCCGGCTCGTCGGGCAGTTCATCGGCGATGGCGACCGCCTTGCCGAGATGCGCGATCGCCTCGCAATAGGCCGAGCGCTTCAGCGCCTGCTGACCGGCCTTGCGCCACCACGCCAGCGCGGTCTCGCCGAGCCCTGCCTCGGTGAAATGGAAGGCGACGACTTCCGGCTCGATCTCGGCCATCTCGGCAAACTTGTCGCGCAACACATCGCCAATATGCTTGTGAAGCAATTGCCGGCGGCTCTTGAGCAGGCTCTCGTAAGCCGCTTCCTGGACCAGCGCGTGCTTGAAGCTGTAGCTTGCGTCCGGCGGCACGCCCCGGCGCAGCAGCAACTCGGCCTCTTCGAGCTGGGCAAGCGCCGCGCCAAGCGTCAGATCATCGCGCCCGGCCACGCTGCGCAGCAGCGCATATGAGAACTCACGGCCGATCGCTGCGCCGATCTGCGCCACCTCCTTGACCGGCGCCAGCCGATCGAGCCGTGCCATCAACGAGTCCTGCAGCGTTGCCGGGATCGCCAGCGGCGGCAGCGGATTGTCGAGGCGATAGCGCCCGGCATTCTCGACCAGCAGCCCCGACTCCATGACCATCTTGGTCAGCTCCTCGACGAACAGCGGGACACCATCCGTCCGCTCGACGATCTGCGCCATCATCTCGCCGGGCAGCAACCGACCGACAGTCACCTGCTCGATCAACGCGCGCGTATCCTGCCGGTCGAGCCGATCGAGCCGTAGCAGGCTGACATTGGCGAGCCCCGCCCAGGGCGGCTCGAACTCCGGCCTGAACGTCATGAGCATCAGGATCGGCAGCCCCCTGATCCGGTCGACCGCGAGGTCGAGCAGTTCGAGCGACGTGGCATCGGCCCAATGCACGTCTTCACAGACGACAAGCACCGGCTGCTGCCGGGCGAGGCCCTCGAGCTGGTCGAGCAACGCTGCGAATGTCTGCCGCCGCTGCTGCGCCGGGCTGAGGCCGAGCGGCGGATAGCGGTCGCCGGTCGGGATCGACAGCAGCGCTGCGATCAGGGGTGTCACGGTGGGCACGTGCTGCGTGCCGAGCGCCAGCATTGCTTCGAGCTTGTCCAGCTTCTGCTCCGGTGCATCTTCCGACCTGATGCCGGCTGCACGCTCGAGCTGGCCGACAAAGGGGTGCAGCGCGCTGTTGGTGTGATAGGGCGAGCATTGATACCGCACACGGCGGTGTGTTCCGAGCGCCAGGCTGTCGGAGAGCATCGCCACGATGCGCGATTTGCCGATACCCGCTTCGCCCGATATCAGCACCGCCTGGCCCTGGCCCTGCCACGCCAGTTGCTGGCGCGACAACGCAAATTCGATCTCCGCCTTGCGGCCGACGAAGCCGATCGAGCGCGCGGTGCGCACCGCCTCGAAACGGCTTTCCGATGCGGGCTCGCCTTCGACGGCCCACACCGCGATCGGCTCGGAGATGCCCTTGACCTCGCGGCGGCCGAGGTTGCGCAGCGTGAACAGGTTGCCGAGCAGCCGCCGGGTCGAGGCCGCCACGACGACCACGCCCGGCTCCGCCAGGCTCTGCAGCCGCGCCGCGATGTTCGGCGCATCGCCGACCAGCGCCTGCTCCTCCGACGCGCCGCCGGAGACGAGGTCGCCGACCACGACGAGCCCGCTCGCGATCGCGATCCGTACCGCAACGCCCCCTTCCGCGCGGGTCTCGAGCTTGCCGATTGCGGCGATGACATCGAGGCCGGCGCGCACCGCGCGCTCCGCATCATCCTCGTGGGCGCGGGGATAGCCGAAATAAGCGAGGATCCCGTCGCCGATAAATCTGGCAACGGCGCCGTCATATGTCGTGATCACCTGCGCACAGGCTGCGCGATAGGCGCGGATCACCTCCCACATGTCCTCGGGATCGAGACGTGCCGACAAGGCCGTCGAGCCGACCAGGTCGCAGAACATCACGGTGAGGTGGCGGCGCTCGGCATCGTGCGGCGAGACCGGCGTGGCGATCAGTTCGGCTTGATTGAGATCGGCGATCGCGCGCAGCATCTTGCGGCGATGGCCGAGCAGGACGCCGAGCCTGTCGAAGTCTTCATCCGTCAGCTCGGGAAGAACGCCGAGGTCGATCCCGTTCTCGGCAAAACGCAGCGCGTATTGCCCAAGTCCCAGCTTCTCGAGCCATTCCGCAATCTGCTGCACTGGCTTCACCGACGGGTTGACGGCTGGCCGAATGGACCACGGTGCATGAACGTTATCGCAATCTGCCCGGAGTGGCACCTCCGTTTTGCGGCCCGGAGCCGGACATGCGAATTGGGCCGTGGCGGTGCCCCGTTACAGCCGTCTGCACGCTAACATTCGTACGATTGCCGTCGGTCCGTCCCGGCTAAAAAATCGAAGGGCCGCCCGTGGGCGGCCCTTCCTGTCTTACGCGCTCTCGGGCGCCTTGAGACGCACGAGCTTGGTCAGCAGCGCATCGAGGCCCTGACCCTCGCCCGCATGCAGGTCGATGCGGCCGACCTTCTCGACCAGACGCTCGAGCGACTCCAGCTCCTTGAGCCGCAGCAGCAGCGGGTTCTCCTCCATCAGCCTGGCGGTGTTCAGGAGCGAACGCGTCGCCGCGGTCTCCTCCTGGCGGCGGATCAGGTTGGCCTTCGCCACCCGCTCCGCCTCCACCACCTTGTTGACCAGCTCGCGGATCTCGCCGGGCAGGATCACGTCCTTCACGCCGAGCTCGGTGACCTCGACGCCGCTGCCCGCGACACGGTCGCGGACGAAGTCGCGAAGCTCCGTGTCGAGCGCCGTCTTCGCAGACAGCACCTCGTCCAGCGTGCGGCCGGCCACCGCCTCGCGGATCGCGAACTGCACCAGGCGGTACAGCCACGTATCCACGTCGGGCACTGTTGCCACGACCCGCTCGGGATCGACGATCCGGCGGAACGCGGTCAGCGTCACGCGCAGCGCGATGCGATCCTTGGTCAGCATCTCCTGCGCCGTGATCTCGACCGCCTGGGGACGCAGATCGAGGCGCTTGACCTCGATCTTGCGGCCCGCGATCCAGAACGCGTGCCGACCGGGCGCGAGCCGCTCGACCAGCTTGCCCTCGACCGTGAGCAGACCGGCCTCGTGGTTCTCGACCACCGCCTCGGTGATGACGCCGGCCCGGTTGGGCTGGATCATCGCGAGGTGGCGTGCCGTGACCCTGGGATCGCTGGTGACGTCGATGCGCTCGACCTCGACCGACGTCGCGACCTTCCAGTACACGCGCGTCTGCCAAGGCGTCATCAGTTGCACGGGACGGCCGTCGAGGCTGACGATCGCGATCTCGTTCGCGCGGGTTTCCACCGCCTCGAACAGCTCGTCGGCGAGATCAGGCCGCGCGGCCTTGATCACCGCGAAGCGATCCGCGGGGAATTCGGTCCGCACGACGCTGAACAGCTCGGCCTTGAGCTGATGCAGGGGATCGAACAGGCGGTGACGTCCGGGCGCGAGCACCTGCTCGAGCCGGCCGTTGCGCGTCAGCAACGCGCGCTCGCCATCCTTCACCGTCAAATTGGTCGTCAAGAAGTGCCAGGTCATGACACGCCTCCATCGTTTGCCATCAGGCCCATGGGCCTGAGAGCGGGTTGCATTTGGCAAAGGACGTGAGGACGCGAACGCGGCTTCCTGTCAGCCAAGCGGGCCGTGGCTTAAGGCTTGCGCGATGACGGGCGCACGCGCGCGTTCGCGCGACGAATGTCGCGCGGCCGAGCGGAGCCACCCGGCATCAGCGCAAGCGGTATCCACCGCGGCGCAAAGCCGGTCTCACAGTGTCGATGTTCGGACGAAATGCCTTGCGGCAGGACGGCCGGACTGCGACTGAAGCGCGCGTCCGGTCCCCTTCAGAGGTATCAGCTTTACAGGCTGAAACGGAGCGCTTGGAGCGGGAATCGAACCCGCGACCCGATGAGTATCATTCACCTGCTCTAACCAACTGAGCTATCCTTTGTGAGAGACCGGATTCGAACCGATATCTTCGGGATTTCATCCCCGACGCTCGACCATGAGCTTCATCTCGCGATCTTCATTTCGGCGGAACACGACACCGCAAAGCGGCTCGCGCCGGTCGGGATCTCAACGAGCCCGAACCCATGGCCGAAGCGAAGGAGCGGGCTAATAGACGAAGCGCGTTCAGGTTGCAAGAGGGCTGCGTGTGATTTTTTCATGACGGGGCGCTGCTCTGACTCAGGCGTCGCGGCACGTCCCGCCATTGCGAGGGCGCGTCAACCCCTCTGCGCGGCATCCTGGAAGCAGGCGCGCAGCCAGTCGATGGTGACGCGCGTTGCCGCGTCGCGCTTGAGATGGTTCTGCACTAGGAGCCAGACGTCGCGTCGCTTCGGCAGCAGCGTGGCGCGCAGACGGCGGTCGGTCAGCAGGTCGGCACAGCTGTGCTCCGGCAATACGCCGACCGCGTGATGCGACTGGATCAGCGTGTGGATGATCCGGACATTGTCGGTGACGCAGCGTGCGCGAAGCCGCTTCGCGCGCAGGAACTGCATCTCCGGAATCCCTCCGAGTTCGTCGGGGTAGGCGCACAGCATCGCGTCTCCCGCTGTCGTCGCGGCCGGCTCGAAGAAATACGAGCGGACCTCGGCAAGCTTCGAGATCGCAAAGTCGCCCTTGTCGGGCTTGCGCAAGCGGATCGCGAGATCGGCCTCCCAGCGCGAGAATTTTACATTGTCGCTCGACGTCAGAAACTGCAGTGTCAGGCCCGGATGGGCGCGCAGGAATTCACTTGCCCGCGGCGCCAGCACCTCCTCCGCGATCGCGCTGGTGGAGGCGATGCGCAGCCGCCCGACCGGACCAGGCAGGCTTTCGCCGATCCGGCCGATCTCCTCGGCATGCGCGGCCATCGCCTCAATATGCGCGAGTACCATGTCGCACTGCCGGGTCGGCTTGCGGACGCCATCGACGGCCTCGAACAGGCGCAGGCCGAGCGCGCGCTCGATCCGCGCCAACCTGCGCCCGACCGTGGTCTCGTCGATGCGCAGCCGCGCGCTGGCGCCCGCGTAAGTGCCCTCGTCCCTGACGGCCGCGATGATGCGAAGATCGTCCCAGTTCATGGTGGCAGGCTACATCCCGCGGCGGCCGCCTGCAATAACGCAGCCACCGGCTGCAATATCCCTGCATAACGGCAGGCCGATCCCGGGCTATGTTTTCGGCGATACATCCGCTGGAGAGAGACCATGACGTCAGCCAAGACATTGATGCAGCTTGCCGGTATCGACCTCACCCCGCCCCGCCTCGGCGACAGCTGCCTGGTGCTGATCGATATCCAGAACGAATATCTTGCAGGTCCCTTGGCGCTGCCCGACGCCAACCCGGCGATTGCGCGCGCCGCCAATTTGCTCGCGCGCGCCCGGGAAAGCGGCGCCGCGATCATCCACATCGCGCACAAGGGCCAGCCGGGCAGCCTGTTCGACCGCAGCGCGGAGCGTGGCGCGATCGTCGCGCCGCTGGCGCCGCGGCCGGGTGAGATCGTGATCGAGAAGCAATTGCCGAACGCGTTCGCCGGCACCGACCTCAACGCGCAGCTTGCCGCGACCGGCCGCAAGGAGCTGGTGCTGGCCGGCTTCATGACGCATATGTGCGTGAGCTCGACGGCCCGCGCCGCGCTCGATCTCGGCTTCCGCACCACGATCGACGCCGACAGCTGCGCCACCCGCGATCTGCCCGACGGCGTCGGCGGCACGATTGCCGCAAGGCTCATTCACGACGTCGCGCTCGCCGAACTGTCCGACCGCTTCGCGATCATCGCCCGCGGCAACGCGCTTGCCTGAGGGCCGCCCCGCCCGGCGTTGCGCTACTGAAACGCGACCTCGGCGAAGCTGCGCAGCTTGCGCGAATGCAGGCGTTCGGATTCCTGCTGCTTGAGCCGCTCCAGCGCCTTGAGACCGATCTCAAGGTGCTGGCCGACGCGCTGGCGGTAGAATTCGCTGGCCATGCCTGCGAGCTTGATCTCGCCGTGCAGCGGCTTGTCCGAGACGCACAGCAGCGTGCCGTAGGGTACGCGGAAGCGATAGCCGTTGGCGGCGATCGCCGCCGATTCCATGTCGAGCGCGACCGCGCGCGACTGCGACATGCGCCGGATCACCTGCGGCCCGCTGATCTCCCAGTTGCGGTTGTCGACGCTGGCGACCGTGCCGGTGCGCATCAGCCGCTTGAGTTCGAAACCGGTGAGCCCGGTCACCTCGCCGACGGCTTCCTCGAGCGCGACCTGCATTTCCGCAAGCGCCGGGATCGGCACCCAGAGCGGCAGCTCGTGATCAAGCACATGGTCCTCGCGCACATAGCCGTGGGCGAGCACATAATCGCCGAGCCGCTGCGTGTTGCGTAAGCCAGCGCAGTGCCCGATCATCAGCCAGGCATGCGGCCGCAGCACCGCGACGTGATCGGTGATGTTGCGCGCATTGGACGGACCGATTCCGATATTGATCAGGGTAATGCCGCGATAGCCGGGCCGGACCAGATGAAAGGCCGGCATCTGCGGGACGCGTTCGGACGGGGTCCCGGTGGTGCTGCCGCCGAGCCGCGCATTGTGCGTGATCACATTGCCGGGCGCGACGAAGGCCTCGAGACCGGCCTCGCCCGACGCAAGCCGCTGCTGGGAGAGCTGCACGAAGGCATCGACATAGAACTGGTAGTTCGTGAAGATCACGAAATTCTGGAAGTGCTCCGGGTCGGTGCCGGTGTAGTGGTAGAGCCGGCGCAAGGAGTAATCGACCCGCGCGGCGCGGAACAGCGCCAGCGGCTCCGGTGTGTCCGGCGTCAGCTCAAAGGTGCCGTCGGCGATCGCATCGTCCATCGCGGCGAGATCGGGCGTATCGAAGATGTCGCGCAGCGACCTTGTGAACGCCGAACTGTCGGCGATGGTCAGCGCCGCCTCGATATTGATGTCGCGGCGATAGGCGAAATGGATCGGGATAGATTCGTTCGACTCGCCGATCTCGACCGCCACGCCATGGTTCTTGATCAGGAGCCCGATCTGCTCGGTGAGATAGGTCCGGAAGATATCCGGCCGCGTGATGCTGGTCTCGTGGACACCGGGTCCTGCGACGAAGCCGTAGGCAAGCCGCGAGTCGAGCCGCGCGTGCGACGAGGTCGTGATGCGGACGAACGGGTAATACGCGCGCACCCGCGTCGTGATAACAGCGCCGTTGACATAGGCCTCGAAACGATTGCGCAGGAAGCCGGTGTTGCGCTCGTAGATCTCTTCGAGACGGACAACGGCGGCTGCGGCATCGACGAACGCTTCGGTCGTGATCGGCGGCGGGGTTTCGATGGAGGGTGTGGGAGACATGTTCGCGTTGCACCAGATCCGTTGCCGAGCTTGGACTCGCTCTGGATCAGTGCAGTATAGCGACTATGGCATCCAGTTCCAGACGTCGATCAGGCCGCAGCGGTGGGCCGCTGCCCGCTCTGACTACTGAATCCGCGCGAGCACCGCGAGACGGCGGATGCCCTTGTTACGGTAGGCGTCGAGGAACGCGTAATAATCCTTGAACGAGACGCAGCCGTTGGAGTCGCCGTTCGGACCGAGCATGAAGGTGTGCGCGAGCAAGCCGTCGCGGTTGAAGATCTTGCCCTCGCCGCCGATCGGATTGAGCCGCAGTGCCGGCACGCCGTGGAACAGCGCCTCGCGCGGCTTGAGCTCGTAAATGTGCGGCGGCGTCACGCCGACCATCTTCAGATGCGAGGATCTGGGGTCGTCGAGCCTGGAGCCGAGGCCCGAATGCGCCTCGAGGCGCGTGCCGTCGGGCAGGTACACGGTCTTGGCCGAGATGTCGTAGACCGCGGTCTGACGGTCATAGGGCGGCGAGCCGCCGAGCATCGGGTTCTGGTCCAACGTCGAGGGGATGCTGCCGGTCACGTTCGCATCGGCTGAAGCGAAGGAGAGCAGTCCGCCGCTCGACTCCCGCTTGCCCCACAGTTTTTCGACCATGGTCTGCCGGTCGTTCGATGCGATCGACATCACCGCGGCCTTGGCGCGCGCGGCCATGTCGCGAACGCCGCCGGATTTCGCAGCCTGCTTGGCCTCGGCAGGCTTCGCCTCGGACGCCTTATCGGCACCCTTGGGCTGAACGTCCGCAGCGGGATCGTTGAGCGCCACCTTCAGATTGGCGGCGGCCTGCTTCTTGGCGGTCTCGACCGACTCCGGCGCCGGCAACGCCTTCGATGTCTCGGCAAGCTCCGCGGAGGCGACCGCCCTCGCCGCTTCGGCGACCTTGGGCGCAGCGGCCTGCTTGATCGGGTCGATCTGCGATGCGGCGTCAGCCACGACGCTGGATGCGACGCCCTCGGGCGAGGCGGCCGCAAACCGATCGTTAAACATAAGCGACGATGCCGGGGCTTCCGACTTCGCGACCTCGGTCTTCGCGGGCGCCGCCGGAGCCGGCGTCAGGGACGCGAACACCTCGTTGAAGGCAGGCGTCGGCCGCGCAGCGACCGCGACGGGCCGCTTCACCACCGGCGCATCGAACGACGCATTGCCCACGGAGGGATAGACGCTCGCCGCAAAAATGTTGGCGTAGACGGTCCAGGCGCAGCCAAGCACCAGCCCCGCCACCGCGGCGCTGCCGAGGAAATGCTGTGGGAGAATTTTTCGGGAGGATTTCTTGCGGCTTGGCGCCCCAAGAACATACGCACTCGCACTCGTACCCATACGCCCGGCGCTCAAAACAGGTCCACCTTTGTCCCTCACTCGACGCGGGGTCGAACGGAGTTCGGCTCAACGTCGCGCGGGGGCACAGACGGCCATTAAGGCGACTTTTAGTTAAATGCGACTTAACCGGATGCGATCCCCTGCAACGCGGGAAGTGCCTGTGGCGTAGGGCTTTTTTAAGATGACATTGGACCGCCAAAGCGGCTTTTCTGTCCCATCATGGGACATTCCGGCACGCCGCTCCAGCGCGGCATGCCGGGGTGAAACCTAGGGAGAATTTCCTTGCCGATCGACCCGTAATCGCGCGGGGATCGAGCAAAAACCATCTCTCAGTAGCTGAGCTTCGGATACCAGTCCTTGCCGCGTCCTTCAGGCGTCGTGTCGAGCAAGGTCCACAGCGGATCCATGTCCGGCGCGCCGCGCGGGTCCTGGCCGGGGTCCATCGTGCCCGCCCCCATTTCGCCGGCCCAGAAATGACGGATCGTGCCGTTGTGGCGTGTGAAGACATTGTAGCCCGGCAGGTCGCTGTCATCCTTGTTGACATAGTCGCGCGTGTAATCGCCCGATGCATCCGAGTAGATCCTGTGACGCGTCCAGCCGCGCGCCTTCTTCGCCTCGATCAGGCGTGCGATCGGCGAGCGCGCCACGAACACGAACGACACGCGCTGCTCGATATCGGGCAGCTTCTCCTCCCACGTGCTCATGAACGACGTGCACATCGGACACGGCTTCTCGCGCTGCGGGCCGTACATGTAGCTGTAGATGATGAGGGTCGGCTTGTTGCCGAACAGATCGGCGAGCAATGCCGCGCCGGACTCGCCGGTGAACTCATAGGGCTTGGTCACCTCGCCGCCCGGCGGCAATGCGCGGCGTAGCGCGGCGACGCGCTCGATATGCCGGCGCAGCTCGATCTCTTCGACGAGCAATTCCTGTCGGGCGCTTCGATACTCGGCGCTCTCATTGGGAAAGCGCCTGACATTGGTCGTGGCGAGTTCGGCAGCAGGCTTGAGGACGGAACTGGTCATGGTTGGAACCTCGCGTGGTTGACGGGCTGTCTGGAAGACGACCCGGACCCGGACGATCCGACACTCAACGGCGAGGATTTATTGCAGTTCCGGCGGCGGGGAACGGTCGAGGATCTCGCCCTTTGCGCCTTCCAGCAGGTCGAGCGCGTAGGTCTCGATGGTCAGCGGCCCCCGCATGCGCTTGGCTTCGGCCACCGTTTCGATATGGGCGAAATTGTCGCGCAGCGAGGCCGGCATCGCCTGCTCGACCTCATGCACATAGAGCAGCTTGCCAGCCAGTTGCGCCGGGCTCGGCTCTTGCATGTTGACCCAGCGAATGCGCTGGCCCTGCTGGGCGACGCAGGTGCCCTTGGGGAGATAGAAGGCGAGCCAGCCGGTGGTGCCGTAATCCGCCGCCAGCACGCAGCTCGCGCCGGTCCGCGCGCGCGCCGCCTCGATCTCGCCCGCAAGCTCCTGCCAGCCGACACCGACGCTGCGCACGGTGGCGTCGCGGCGGTAGCCCGAGAGCAAACCGGTGTTGGCCTGCACGATCAGCAGCGCGAACAGCACGACGCCGACGGGCGCGGCCCAGCGGCGGCAGAAATCGATCGTGCGCTGCTCGCGCGGCGCCCACTGCACCTGGACTGCCGCGACCGCGGCCGCCACGGCAAAGGCGGGATAGACCGGCGCGAACCAGTTGGCCTCGACCCGTGCATGCAATGCGTGCCAGGTGAAGTAGACCACGATGGTCCAGAACATCGTATTGACCAGCACGCGCGCCTCCAGCGCGCCGGCGCGGCGCCGATAGAGCGCGTAGAGGCCCATCACGCCGAGAATGAAGACCAATGGCGTTGCGAACGCAAACTGGGTCGGGATCAGCTCGGCGATGTAGGTCGGGCGGAAATCCTCGATCCGCGCCCGGCCCATCTGCTTGATGAACGACACCCAGTGATGATCGGCATTCCAGCGGATGACCGGGCTGAACAGGCCGACCGCGACCAGGCCGCCGAGATAGAGCCAGGGCGAGAGAAACCAGCGCCGCAGCTTCGGCACCATCGCAAGCCAGATCAGGATCGCCGGACCAAAGAACAGCGCTGAGTATTTCGACAGCAGCGCCGCGCCGGCGCTGGCGCCGACCGCAAGCCACCATTCGCCGCGACCGCTCTCCAGCACCTTTGCGAGCGCATACAGCAGGAGGCTGGCAGCGACCAGCAGCGGCGCATCCGGCGTTACGATCAACGTGCCGACGGCGGCCATCAGCGTGACATTGAGCAGGATCGTTGCGCTCGCGGCGATGCGCCGGCCGCCGAACAGGATGCCGGCCGCCCGGTAGATCGCCCAGCTCATCGGCAGTACGAGCAGGATCGACACCAGCCGCACGCCGAACGGCGTATCGCCCGCGATCATGGTGCCGAGCCGGATCACCACCGCCACCATCGGCGGATGGTCGTAATAGCCGCCGGCGAGCGACTTCGACCACATCCAGTAATAGGCTTCGTCGAAAGTCAGCGGCGTCCATGCCGCGGCGGCCAGCCGCAACACGACCAGCGCGCACACCGCAAGCGCGGTGTTTCGGGCCAGCCGCGCCTCGTTCGCGTTCATGCCGCCGTCATCGCTTGCGCCAGACGAACAGCCCGGACATCGCGTAGTTCCACACCACGCCCATCAGTGCGCCGGCCGCGCCCGCCAGCCACCAGATCGGCTCCTGGTCGTAGACCGAGAACGCGACGCCGACATTGGCGAGCAGGCCGACGCTGCAGACCAGATAGAACAGCAGCAGGCCGCGCAGGATGCCAAAGCCCTTCAGCCGCTGGTCGCGGTAGGTCAGGAAATTGTTGAGGATGAAATTGCTGGTCATGGCGACGATCGCACCAGTGGCCTGGGCCTCCGGGAATGGCGCCTTGAACAGTTCGAGCGCGATGAACAGCACGGTGAGGTGCACCACCAGGCCGAGCCCGCCGACCGCCGCGAACAGAATGAAGCGCAGCGAGATCAGATCATTGGTCAGCTTCGCCAGCACCAGGCCGAGGAAGTCGAGCGCGACCATCGAGTCGAGCTTGCTCTCGCCATGCTGGCGGGCACCGAAGGTGTAGGGAATCTCGACCGCGCGCAGCTTGCCCTCCGCAGTCGCCACGACGTCGAGCAGAATCTTGAAGCCCTGCGTCGACAGCTGCGGCGCGAGCTGCTCGAAACGGTCGCGGCGGATCATGAAGAAGCCGCTCATGGGGTCGGCGATCTCGACCTTCAGCGCGCGGCGCGCGATCTCGGTGGCGAACGCGCTGGCACCGGCGCGCTGCTTGTTGAAGCCGTCGGCCTTGTAGCCCTCGATATAGCGGCTGCCGACCACGAGCTCGACCTCGCCGCTCTGCAGCAGCGCCACCATCTTCGGCAGCTGGGTCTCGTCATGCTGCAGGTCGGCGTCCATCACCGCGGCATAGGGCGCGCTCGAGGCCAGAATGCCCTCGATGCAGGCGCCGGAGAGGCCGCGCCGGCCGATCCGGCGGATGCAGCGCACGCGGGAATCCTTCCGCGCCAGCGCGCGCACCACGTCCCAGGTTCCGTCGGGCGAATTGTCGTCGACGAAGATGACTTCCCAGGACACGTCCTTCAGGATCGCGTCGAGCCGGCGGTACAGCACCGTGACATTGTCGCGTTCGTTGAAGGTCGGGACGACCACCGAAAGCAGCGGCAAGCTTGCTGCCTGCGATGAGGTTTCGGGGCTCGGCTTGATGGCTTCGTTCATGAGCGCCAGCGTATAGCCGCAGCCTCTCCCGCTGCCAAGGCAGGCCGACCCAAACGCACGCTCGGAAAGCGGGAAAACGGGGCAAAACACCCCTGAAAATGCCAACGACCACGAACAAGGGGCGCGCGTACATCCGGCGCAGCCAATCAATGTCGTGGTCGTCCGGCGCCGGAGCCCTGAAGCTGCAACGTCGCCGTTGCAAGCAAGATAGGAAGGCCCCAGGCGGTCCGCAAGGGGCGCAGGAGGCGCTAGTTGTTCGGGACTTCCCGGATCACCGGGCCGCGTGGCGCCGGGGCTGCAGGCGCGGCTTCCGCGGCGGGAGCCGCCTGCGGCTGCGCGGCGGACCGGGTCGGGT
The DNA here is from genome assembly GCF_020194035.1 of Bradyrhizobium sp. BRP56. NCBI lineage: Bacteria > Pseudomonadati > Pseudomonadota > Alphaproteobacteria > Hyphomicrobiales > Nitrobacteraceae > Bradyrhizobium > Bradyrhizobium sp. BRP56. The sequence goes on along the minus strand of NZ_JADYVV010000074.1, from coordinate 11,772 downwards.
TGCGGAGCTGGCTCGGCGACGGCCCGTAGATGAACGCCGCCGCCAGCGCGACGGCCGCGACCAGTGCGCCCAAGAAACCTGCCGTCGATTGTGATCTCATGCCGATGATCCCCTCGCCTGCGCGGATTGATATCAAAAATCGGCCGGCCGCAACAGGATTTGGGAACCTATTTGGCCGCGGCCTTGCGCCGGGTGAAGGCGGTCACGATGTCCTTCTGCGCGAGCTCGATCGCGCGGTTGGCGGTCGTCAGATTCGCGTCGGCGTCCTGCTTCGGAAATTGCAGCGACAGGAAGTCGATCAGCGACACACGGAAGTTCTGCCGCTCCGACGGACAGACATTGGCGATCAGCGAGGTGAACTCCTGGTCGGACATCGCCTTGTTGCTGTCGCGGGGATATTCGCGGGCGAGACAATTCCAGTGGGCGTCGCGGCCGGTGATCGCGAGCTTGTGCGCATCGTCGACCTCGTCGGCCATTGCAGCGGAGGATATGGCGGCGGAGGACATGATCAAGAGGGCGGCCGCAACCAGCATGCGCATTATTGTTCTCCATTTTGGCGCATCGTAGCGAAGAGCGACAGCGACGATAAGCACCGCCGCGCCGATCTGGCAAACTGGCCAATCACGATTATTTTGACTAGTCTTGCTTCCTGTTCCCTCCCTCACGATGAGTGCAGTCGTGGCCAAAGCTCCCACCAAGGCGACCAAGACAGACACCAAGGCAACCAAGACCGACGCAGGCAACATCTATATCGGTATCGGCGGCTGGACCTTCGAGCCGTGGCGCGGGGTGTTTTATCCGGAGAAGCTCGCGCAAGCGAAGGAGCTGTCCTACGCCGCCTCCAAGCTGACCTCGATCGAGATCAACGGCACCTATTACGGCTCGCAGAAGCCGGAGAGCTTTCGCAAATGGGCCAGCGAAGTGCCCGACGGCTTCATCTTCTCGCTGAAGGGACCGCGCTTCGCCACCAACCGCCGCGTGCTCGCCGAGGCCGGCGATTCGGTGAAGCGGTTCTATGATTCGGGCGTGCTGGAGCTGAAGGACCGGCTCGGGCCGGTGCTCTGGCAGTTCGCGCCGACCAAGAAGTTCGACGGCGCCGATTTCGGCAAGTTCCTCGAGTTGCTGCCGCGCAAGCTCGACGGCCGCGCGCTGCGCCACGTGGTCGAGGTCCGCCACGACAGTTTTTGCGTGCCCGAATTCGTCGCCCTCATTCGCGAGCACGAGGTGCCGGTGGTGTTCGCCGAGCACGGCAAATATCCGGCGATCGCCGACGTCGCGAGCGACTTCGTCTATGCCCGGCTGCAGAAGGGCAATGACGAATTGAAGACCTGCTATCCGCCGAAGCAGCTCGACGCCTGGGCCAGGCGGTTTCAGGACTGGGCCGGCGGCAGCGAGCCCGACGACCTGCCGAAGGTCGAGAAGGCCGCGCCCAAGAAGGCGCCGCGCGACGTGTTCGCCTATGTGATCCACGAGGGCAAGATCCGCGCGCCCGCCGGCGCGATGGAGCTGATCGAACGGGTGAAGTGAGCGAGACCGATGGCGAAGGCCAGGAAGCTGTTCACCATCGGCTACGAGCAAACGCCGTCCAAGGCGGTGCTCGACGAGCTCGAGCACGCCGGCGTCAAGCTGCTGGTCGACGTCCGCGCGATCGCCTCCTCGCGCCGGCCCGGCTTCTCCAAGACCCAGCTCGCCGCGGGCCTCGACGAGCGCGGCATCGGCTACGTCCATTTGCGCGGCCTCGGCACCCCGAAGAGCGGACGGGAGGCGGCGCGCAGCGGGCAATATGCGCTGCTGCACAAGATCTATTCGGCGCACCTGAAGACGGCGCAGGCCAAGGAAGAGCTCGACGAGCTGTCGGCGCTGGTCAAGCAGTCCGGCCCGGTCTGCATCCTCTGCTACGAGCGCGACCACGAACACTGCCACCGTCGCTGGATCGCCGAGATCATCGAGGAGCGCGACGGCGTCAGGATCGAGAACCTGGCGGCGCCGCAGGTCTAGCCTGCCTCGCCCGGCACGTTCAGCGTTCCCTCCATCATCGTCACGCAGCCGCCGCCGACATGCACCGAATTGATCGCGCCGGCCTGCTTGCGCACCCGCGTCAGCAACAGGCTCGGCCGGCCCATGTCGACGCCCTGCCCAATCCGCAGCCGCAATTCGCCATCGCGCGCGGGATCGATATCGGCGAGCAGCGCCGCGCAGGCCGCGGTCGCGCTGCCGGTGGCGGGATCCTCGGACAGGCCGCTGGCGCCCGGATGGAACATGCGCGCCTGCAGGTCGAGCGGCTGCTCGCTCGCCGGCACGTCGCGTGTGTAGAAATAGACGACGTCGCGGCCGATCTCGGCCAGCGTCCTGGCGAACGCCGCCGCATCGGGCCGGGCGCGCCTCAGCGCCTCGCGCGAGGCGATCTCGACCACCAGGAACGGCAGCCCGACCGAGACCACCTGCGGCGCGTGCCGATCGGTCTTCACGTCAGCCGCCGTCAGCGACAGGCACGCGGCGGCGGCGGCCGCGCTGACCTCGTTGGTCCGTTGCAACGCCTGCGGCGCGGTCAGCTCGGCCCCGATCACATTGCCGCCATCGGACAGGATCTCGACCGGCACGAGGCCCGCCTTCTCCTCGAACCTCAAGCGCGCCGGCGCCTTCGCGGCCCGGCTCGCCAGCACGAAGGCGGTGCCGACATTGGGATGGCCGGCGAACGGAATTTCCGAGCGCACCGTGAAGATGCGAACCTGGGCGTCGTTGGCCTTGTCCTGCGGCGGCAGCACGAAAGTCGTCTCGGAATAGTTGAACTCGGTCGCGATCGCCTGCATCGCTTCGGTCGAGAGCCCTTCGGCGTCGAGCACAACGGCGAGCGGGTTGCCGCCGAAGGCGCGGTCGGTGAAAACGTCGACGGTGATATAGCGCCGCTGCATCTTGCTTGTCCTCGTGCTCCGGTCATTCCGATGACGTCACCATAGCACGGCCCGCGCGATGCCCTTCAGAGCACTCGGTACAATCGCGGGCAAGTCACATGCAGGCAGCTCGCGCGGCTTGAGGAGACGTGCGTGATTGCCTCGGATCATGTGAGCGTTGCCGCCTACCCCAGCTGCCAGACGTGCACCGGGTGCTCGTAGCCCCGCACCGGAATCTCGCCGCGCGACACCGCGTCCTTGCAGTCGTCGCCGAGCGCCTCACGCACCGCGGAGGAAATCAAAAACTGCGAGCCGAGCTCCTTGTTCAGCGCCTCGAGCCGCGCCGCGAAATTCACGGTGTCGCCGATCACGGTGTATTCCTTGCGCCGGGGCGAGCCGATATTGCCGGCGACGACCTCGCCGATGTGGATGCCGATGCCGATGCGCAGCGGCCAGCTCGTCGCCGCGTTGGTGCGCTCGTTCGCCGCGAGCATTTCACGCGCGGCGGCGACCGCCTGATGCGCGGCGTCGCCGGTCTCGAACGGCGCACCGAACAGCGCGAGAAAGCCGTCGCCCAGAAACTTGTTCACGATGCCGCCATGGCGATCGAGGATATCGACCAGCACGGCAAAGGCGCCGTCGAGCCTGTCCACCACCTCCTGCGGCGAGCGGGTGCGCGCACCCGAGGTGAAACTGCGGAAATCCACGAACATCACCGCAACACGGCGGATGTCGCTGCCGGTGCCGGCACCCTCCGTCATCAGACGTTCGACCACCTGCGGCGAGACGTGCTGGCCGAACAGATTGGTGATGCGATCGCGCGCGGTAGCGGCCGCGATGCTGGCCGCGAACTGCCGGCGCAGCTGCATGCCGACCGCGCCGGCCAGCACGCCGCAGATCAGGATGATCGCGCTCCGCGCGGCGTGATAGTAGATGCTGGTCTCGGCCGCGCCGCCGCCCGAGGGATGGAAGAACACCGCCATGTAGAACAGCTCGACCGCCGCGACGAAGCCGGTGAAGGTCGAGAGCCAGAAGTCGAGCCGCAGCGTCGACAGGATGATGAAGACGAAATAGATCAGCGGCGCCACGAAGCCGAGCGCCTCCTGCGGCCCCATGCTGTTCATGTGCAGCGCCAGCACGACGGTCGGCAGCGACGTCTCGACCAGCACGCCGATGTAGCGCCGGACCACCGGCAGGTCGCGCCCCTTGCGCATGTGCCAGCTGATCGCCCCGTGCACCCAGATCTCGAACAGGATCAGCGGAATGGTGACGTAGAAGACGTAGACGGGGCTGAGGTTGCCGTGCCAGACGCGGCTGACCGCGTCGGGCGCGAAGAAATACACCAGCAGGCTGATCGCCGCGAGGGCAGCGGCGGTAGCGATCAGCACCTTGATGCGGAGCAGCTCGGTGGTCATCACCTCGCGCATCAGGGCGTGATGGAAATCGGCGGATACGGTTGTGTCTGCCGCTGCGCTGTCTTTGTCTGAAGATTCCGCCATGCCTCCCACCCCGTCATTCCGGGGCGCAAAGCGAACCCGGAATCTCGAGATTCCGGGTTCGATGCTTCGCATCGCCCCGGAATGACGATCATTGATGGCATCCATCATAGCCTCAATCGAGCGTGCGGCGGAAGCGCGTCACCGCGATCGTCATGGCGAACAGCATCAGGGCGACCAATGCGGCGGTGTCGTATTGCAGGTTCTGCATCGCCGCGCCCTTCAGCATGATGGCCCGGACGATGCGGACGAAATGGGTCAGCGGCAGCCCCTCGCCGATATATTGCGCCCAGACCGGCATGCCCGCGAACGGAAACATGAAGCCGGACAGCAGGATGCTCGGCAGGAAGAACATCATCGAGAGCTGCATCGCCTGCAGCTGGTTCTGGACGATGGTCGAAAACGTGTAGCCGATCGACAGATTGGTGGTGATGAACAGCGTGGTGAGCAGCGCCAATAGCGTGAGGCTGCCGAGGACCGGCACGCCGAACAGCAAAATGCCGATGGCGATGATCAGCGTGGCCTGGATGAAGCCGACCAGCACATAGGGGATGATCTTGCCGAACATCACCTCGACCGGCTTGATCGGCATCGAGAGCAGGCTCTCCATGGTGCCGCGCTCGATCTCGCGCGTCACCGAGAGCGCGGTGAAGATCAGCATGGTCATGGTCAGGATGGTGCCGACCAGGCCGGGCACGATATTGAGGCGCGAATCCGCCGCCGGGTTATAGCGGGCGTGGGCGCGGATTTCGAACGGCATGTCCGGGGGATCGCCGACGTGCAGATCATGCGCCAGCGCCGATTGCACCAGCGGCCCGAGTGCGCCGAGCGCCGAGCCCGACGCCACCGGGTCGGTGGCATCGGCCGCGACCAGCAGCGCCGGTCTGTCACCGCGCCGCACCGCGCGCTCGAAGCCGCGCGGGATCTCGACGCCGAACAGCACCTTGCCGGATTGCAGCAGCTCGTCGAATTCCTCGACGGTGTGGACCTCGCGGACAAAATGGAAATAGGCGGTGTTTTCCATCGCCTTCAGGATCGAACGGCCGAGATCGCTGTCCTCTTGGGTCAGCACCGCGGTCGGCAGATTGCGCGGCGTGGTGTTGATGGCGTAGCCGAACAACGTCAGCTGCATCACCGGCAGCATGATGATCATGGCGAACGAGACGCGGTCGCGGCGAAGCTGGATGAACTCCTTGACCAGCATCGCGTAGCTGCGCCGCCAGAAGCCGAATGCCGGCTCCCTCGCCTCGCTGTTCTGGATCGTTTCCGTTGCGCTCATCGCAATTATCCCTGGAAATTATCCCTGAAAGTTGTCCTTGGAGCGCCCCATCAGGTCGATGAAGACGTCCTCGAGCGACGGCTCGCTGGCCTGCCAATGCCATTTCGAATTGTCGCGATAGGGCGCGATCGCGGCCTCGAGCGCCGCCTTGTCGCGGCCGGAGACGTGCAGGCTGGTGCCGAACGGCGCCACCATGTCGACGCCGGGCTTGTCCGTGAGTTCGGCCATCAGGCCGTTGAAGTCCTCGCCCGTCACCGTCCAGGTCGACAGCGCGGAAGCGGCGATCACCTCGTCCACCGTGCCGTGGGCCAACAGATGGCCGTAGGCGATGTAGGCGATCTCGTGACAGCGCTCGGCCTCGTCCATGTAATGGGTCGAGACCAGCACGGTGAGGCCTTCGGCGGCGAGCGCGTGGATCTCGTTCCAGAAATCGCGCCGCGCCTTGGGATCGACGCCGGCGGTCGGCTCGTCCAGCAGCAGCAATTGCGGATTGGGCAGCGTGCAGGCGCCGAGCGCCAGCCGCTGCTTCCAGCCGCCGGAAAGGTTGGCGGCGAGCTGCTCCTCGCGGCCCTTCAGCCCGATCCGCGCGATCATGTCGGCCGCGGCGCCGCGCGCGTCCGGCATGCCGTAGAGCCGCGCCACGAATTCCAGATTCTCGCGCACCGACAGATCCTGGTAGAGGCTGAAGCGCTGCGTCATGTAGCCGACCTTGCGCTTGATCTTGTCGGCATCGCGCCGGATGTCGTAGCCGAGGCAGGTGCCCTCGCCGCTGTCGGGCGTCAGCAGGCCGCACAGGATGCGGATGGTCGTGGTCTTGCCGCTGCCGTTGGGACCGAGGAAGCCGTAGATCGAGCCGCGCTTGACCTGCATCGACAGGTCATGGACGACCTCGCGTCCGCCAAACGACTTGGTCAGGCCCTTCACGTCGATGGCGATGGAGGGTGCGTTGGACCGCGCGCTGGTGAAGCCGCCGTTCATCTGCGCTCCGCCACCGGCGTCTTGGGATTGAGGTAGATGCTGATCGGCTGACCGACGCGCAGCACATCGGGCCGGCTCGGCCGCGCCTGGATCAGATAGACCAGCTTGTTGCGCTCATCGAGACTGTAGATGACCGGCGGCGTGTACTCCGCCGTGGTGGCGATGAAGTAGATCTTTGCCGTGAGGTCGGCGGCGCAATTGTCGCAAGTCACCCTCACCTCGTCGCCGAGCGCGAGCTTCGGCAGCTCGGCCTCCGGCACGAAGAAGCGCAGCTTCATGTTGCCGGGCGGCATGATCGACAGCACCGGGCGCTGCGCCTGCACCATCTCGCCCTCGCGGAAATAGATCTGCTGGATCGAGCCCGCGATCGGCGCAAAGCCCTTGCGACGGTCGAGCCGGGTCTGCGAGGTGTTGACCCGCGCCTCCGCGACGCGCAGCGCCGAGACCGCGGAATCCAGGTTGGCCTGGGTGCCGGCGCCGGTGCCGCGCAGCGAGGCCGCGCGATCATAGCTCTGCCGCGCGTTGGCGAGGGTCGCGTTGTTCTGGTTGAGATCGGCGCGCTGCAAATCGTCGTCGACCGAATAAAGCAGATCGCCGGGCTTGACCTCGTCGCCCTCGCGCACATTGAGCTTGATGACGCGGCCGGATTCATCGGGGCTGACGAAGATCATGTCGGCCTCGACCCAGCCCTGGAAGCCGGGATCACGCTTCTCCTGGCAACCGGCCAGCGCCGCCGCCAGCAGGACTGCGGTCACGAGCTTCATGATGCGCGAGACGGTCATGGCTTGCTCCGTTCGCCGAAGATCAGATCGAGATGAACCTTGAACATCGCGAGGGCATCGAGCGGCGCGTGCCGGGCAAACAGGCTCTGCCAGATCACCGCGACGATCGCGGGCGCCACGACGAGTTGGGGAAACTGCGCGAGCTGGCGCTGCCTGATCTCGCCGCGCGTGATCGCGAGCTGGATCAGCGCCTGCATCGCGGCCATCCCCTTCGACACCACCTCGCGGAAATAGAAGTCGGCGATCGCCGGGAAGCGCGGCCCTTCGGAGACGATCAGGCGGATGATGTCGCCGCGCCGGGTCGACACGACCTCGCGGATGAAGGTCTCGGCGAATCTCTCCACCGCATCGCGCACCGGGCCGGTGATGGTCGGCGGCGCGGCCATACGATTGACCAAGGGCACGACGGCGGTGCGGATCAGCTCCTCGAACATCGACTCCTTGTCCTTGAAGTACAGATAGAGCGTGCCCTTGGCGACGCCCGCCCGCTTGGCGACATCGTCGAGCCGCGTCGCGGCAAAGCCGCGCGCGATGAACTCGTCCATCGCCGCCTCGACGATCGCAGCGCGCCGCTCCGCGGATTTCTCGGCGCGGTTCGCGGCAGGCTTCGCCTCGGGCAGCTTTGCCGAGGCCACCTTCGGGTTCCTCGCCGCGGCAGCCCGGATCGTGGTGGTCCGGCGCCTGGCAGGCCGGGAGCGGCTCGCTTCTTGGATGCGCTTTGTCATGACCATATTATGACTGACCAGTCAGTCATTGTCAACATGTTCAGAGAAAACGCCTGCCGGCCGGAAGCGTTCCTGTTGGCCTTCCCGGCTCCTCAGGGGGCGCATAGGTTCGCGATCTCGCGGTGCAAATGCCCGAATTTGCTGCTTATTTCCGCCCCTCCGGGGAACACTAGGCGCAGGGAAAGTCGATTGCCGATCGTACCCGCGGGCCCTGTGCAACAAGAAGGCGCAGGGGTGGCACCACAGGTGTAACCGGAGCAATCCGGCAAGGAGGCGCGCCTGCGCGGCCTCGTTCGCGACTACGTCGAGGAAACGGTCGCCGTGGAATGGCCGATGATGGCGCGCCAGGCTGCATCGCTCAAGGCAGCTCCTCCGGCGCTGACCGCGGCGCTGCGGCTTGTCGTATCAACGCCCGCGCAAAACCCGGGCCAGCAGACGACGCAGCACGAGATCATCACCAATCTGAATTCGGCACTCGATGCGCGACGACAACGGATCATCGTCAGCCAGACCGAAGTCGACTCGATCAAATGGTGGTGCCTCTACCTTCAGGCCATCTGCGAGCTATTGGTCATTGCCCTTGTTCACTGCGACAACCGGTTGGGATCCGCCATCGCGATGGGACTGTTCGCGACCGGCGTGGCCACGTCGGTTCTGCTGATTGCCGCGCATGATCGACCATTCACCGGCCAGATATCGATTGCGCCGACACCGTTGCTGCAGATCATGCCGGACAAGGAGGCGAGCCGATAAGCGCCGGACCGCACTACGCGCGCACTCGGCTACGTGTGAAACTTCAGCCCGTCGAGGATCTTGTCGACCACCTTGCGGTCGGCGCGAATGGCGAGGCCGACCAGGTTGAGCTCGCTGCGCACGACCGCCTTCACCACCTCGCGGTTGGCGGCGTCATGCGTGGTCTTGAACATGTCCTCGGTGTAGAGCGCCGGCTGCACGTTGCGCGTCAGCGCGCGCTCCAGAGCCCGCGACAGCGCGGGCCCGTCGGCGCCGTAGATCAGGATCGGCTGGCCGATCAAAGAGAGATATCTGGTCCCCGAGCCGTCCTCGTAATTCTCGCCGATGCATTCGGGAAAGGAAGCGGCGATGCCGCCGGCAAGAAACGACGCCACGTTGAGCTTCTGCCAGACTTCCAGGTCGGTGCGGATCACGACCGCGATCTTGGTGTCGAACTGCATGGCGATAAATCTATCCGCAGGTTGACGACAAACGCCAGTTCTGACCGCGCATCCCTCATCTGCCCGCCAGGCGCTGACGTTAGTTTCTTGAGCAACCCACGGGCGGACCCTGCCCGCCTGAAGGGCGACATCGCGGCTGGCGAAGCTGATATCGCTGCGGCGAAGGAGCTCAACCCACACATCGACCGCTAGTGTCCCGAATCCGAAGTTCGCATCATTTGCCGCACCTTCGGAGCGAACTTCGGATTCGATAAGGACACTAGCAAACTTATGATTCTAGTGTGCTTTATGAATGCGAAGTTCGTGAAAGTGGCTGCCGCGAAATCGCACGAACTTCGCATTCAGCACACTAGCCGTGCGACGTCGCAAAGGCCCGATCCGTGCCAGGACGGAAAGCGATAGTCAGCTCCTGCGCCGCGTAGTAGGCTTCGGGCGTTCGATGACCATCAGCATATTTCAGGGCATTGCATCATGATCAGCAAGGCCGATGTTGTTGTTATTGGTTCGGGCGGATTGGGCGCGGCCACAGCCTATTACCTGAGCAAGCGTGGAGGTCTCAGCGTCGCCCTTGTCGACAAGCATGAGATCGGATCGCAAACCTCGCCCCGCGCGGCAGGCATGGTGAGTTGCGCGCGCAAGAGCGACTTGATGATTGGCCTCATCAAGGACGCATGCCGCAAGATCGAGGCGTTCACGGAAGAAACCGGCCAGCCGCTCGACTGGGTGCATTCGGGCAGCCTCAAGATTGCGCGCCGGCCGCAGGACGCCGAAGTGATCGAGGACGACTTCGCGCGCGGACGCCGCACCGGCCTCGACGTCGAGCTGATCTCTCCGGAACAGGCGAGCGGTCTCAATCCGTTCTTGCAGCCGACGGGCGTCGTTGCTGCGATGCGGATCGGCGACGACCGGTATTTCGACCCGGCGCAGGTTGCCGTCGGCTTCGCCAAAGCCGCAGCGGCCAACGGTGCGACCTTGCTGCCAAAGACCGACGTGCGCGGCGTCAACATCGTCGGCGGCACCGTGATCGGCGTGACCACCGCGAACGGCGTCATTGAAAGTCCGGTTGTCGTCGATGCCGCCGGCGCGTGGACGCGGCAGGTCGCGGAGGCGAGCGGCATTCGCGTGCCGCTGGTGCCGACCCGGCAGCAATTGATCGTCACCGAACCTTTGGATGGCGCCCGGGCCGACCTGCCGATGATCCGCATCATGGATGCCGCGGTGTATGCCCGCCCGTGTCAGGGCGGCTTCCTGTGGGGTGTCTACGAGGAAACGCCGCGCTTCTTCGATATGCAATCGCTTGGGGCCGGCTTCGACGTCAAGGACATGCCGCTCGATATCGGCGTGCTTCATGCAGCCGCCGATGAGGTCAAGGACCAGCTCCCGTTCCTGCAAACCGCCAAGGTGCGGGAGTTTCGCGGCGGCATTCCGACCATGACCGCCGACGGCCATCATATTCTCGGCCCGGCCGCCGGCGTGACCGGTTTCTATTTTGCGAGCGGATGCAACGTCGCCGGTCTGTCGATCTCGCCGACCGTCGGCGAGGCGCTCGCGGCCTGGATCGTGGACGGCAAGCCGCCCGTCGATCTATCGCCGATGTCGGTCATGCGGTTCAAAGACCAATCGTGGTCCGAAGACCAATTGGAGCGCGACGCCGCCTGGCAATACCGACACTTCTATGGCGCCGTCTAAGCGCGGCAGCGCGCTTTGCCCACCAGGCGGATTGCGGCGACTGCCCTACCCCTTGGCGTCGCAGGCCCAGGCGCGGATCACGCATTCCTTGCCGCCATAGTCGTAGCACTTCTTGGTTGCGGCATTGAGCGAGTTCGAGATCTTCGGCGCCACGGCATAGCCATGGGCGCCGCAGGGATTCTTCATGTCGATCGAGAGCGCGGCGCAGGCCCGCTTCATGGTCACGGTGGTGCAATCGCCCTTGCATTGCTTCAGCGCGGCGGCGCGCGCCGCGCCTTCCGCCGGATAGTCGTAGGCCTGGCCATACGCTCCGCACTTGCCGACCGCGAACGCGCCGGCCGCGCGCGCCTTGGGCACGAAGGTTTCCACGGAGAAACGCGTGGCGCCGAGCAGCAATGTCAGGACGAGAATCGTCAACGCGCGACGCTGCGCGACGGCGGTCGAAATGATCAAGCGGAAATCCCCCAAAGCCCGGCGCGGACTGTACGCAGGGGTCGTTTCCAGATGGTGAATGACGGGTTGAGGCGCGCAACTCTAACCACCCGTCGTCCCGGCGAAAGCCGGGAGGTGGATTCACATTCGAAGTGCAACACTTGAGCAAAGGACTCGGCGGGCGTGCGGTAGTCAAGGCATTTGCGCGGGGTGTTGTTGTAGGCGGCGATGAACTGGCGGAATCTGGCGGTCGAGAGGGTTACGAGATCCGTCTTGCGGGGAATAAAGCGGCGCATCCTGCCGATGG
>NZ_JADYVV010000073.1:0-50436 GCF_020194035.1 Bradyrhizobium sp. BRP56 | reverse complement strand
GCTTTGCTCCACGCTTTCTTCAGACCCCACCTCGCGATGATGCCCTTGCGCTTCGCTAACCCTTCGCCGCCATCAGGCTGGGTAGAGGACTTCCACCTCCAAGCTGTCGTTCATACTCGGCACACAAGCAAAAGGCGGCGGAGTTTCCTCCGCCGCCCCGATAGTCGATGTCTGTTGCGGCTACGCTTAGCGGAGCAGCTGCAGCACGCTCTGCTGCGACTGGTTGGCCAGCGCCAGCGCGGACACCGCGATCGACTGGCGGGTCGACAGCGCCTGGCTGTTGGCCGCTTCCTCGTTGGTGTCGGCCAGCGTCAGGTTGGACGAACCGGTCTGCAGCACGTTGATCAGGTTCTTCGAGAAGTCCTGGCGGATCTGCACGATCGACAGGTTCGAACCGAGGGTCGAAGCCTGGGTGCGCAGCAGGCCGCTCGCGTTGTTCAGCGTCTTCAGCGTGGCGTTGGCCGAAGCGTTGTCCACGAAGTCCGTGCCGGCGGTCAGCTTGGTGAGGTTGAGGCCGGTGGCGTCGAAGGTCACGCCCTGGATCTTCAGCGTCGAGGAGCCCGTCTCATTGAAGGTCAGCTTGAGCTGATCGCCGTTGAGCAGGTTGATGCCGTTGTACGACGCGTCCTGGGCGGTCGTGGTGATCTGATCCAGGATGTTGTTGTACTGGTTGACCAGGTTGGCGCGGTTCGCCAGCGCAGTCGGGTCCTGCACCGGAGCGCTGCCCGCGAGGCCGTTGAACAGCTTGCCGGCGCCGGCCGCCGTGCCGCCGATCGTGCCGATGGTCGCCGAAGCGGCATCGTTGGTGGTGCTGATGGTGAGCGCACCGGCCGCGCTGAGCGAGGCCTGCAGGTTGTTGGCCGCGAGTGCAGCGTTCAGGTCGTTGAGGGACTTCACCTTGCCGGCACCTGTGCCGAAGGTGATGTTGGTCGCGGTGCCGTTGCCGGTCGCGCCGATGGTCAGCGTGAGGGTGTCGAGCGGGCTCGCGCCGGCCGTGCCGTTTGCGGTCGCCGTCGCACCGGCCGGGAGGCCGAGCTGCGTCGCGTCGCCCGAGCTGAACGTACCGACGGTGAGCGAGTCCGCGGCGCCGGCGGTGTTGGTGCTGGTCAGGACCAGCTTGCCGGTGCCGTCGATCGAGGCGGCGACCTTAGCGCTGGCGCCGACCTGCGTGTTGATGGCGTCGCGAACCTGGGTGGCGGAATAGTTCGTGCCCGAGTTCAAGGTCACAGTCTGGCTGTTGATCTGGAACGTCAGGTTCGCGCCGGCCGCGGTGAGGTCGATGCCGGTATAGGCGGCGGTGCTGGTGAGGGTTGCGTTGGTCGGGGTCGCGGTGCCGAGCAGGTTGTCAGCGGTCGCGCCGGGGATCACAGCGGTCGTCACCGACGACTTCGCGGAATAGCCGACCGCGGCCTGCAGGGCCTGGTTGGCGACCGACTTGGCGCTGTCGACGAGCTTCTGCAGCGAGGTGATGCCGGTGTTGGCGGCCTGCAGCACCTGCACGCCGTTGCCGATGCCGTCCAGCAGGTTGTTGATGTCGCTGGCGCGGTTGTCGAGCGACTGCGCCGTGAAGAAGTTGGTCGGATTGTCGAGCGCAGTGTTGACCTTCTTGCCGGTGGACAAGCGGTTCTGCGTGGTGGCGAGCAGGTCAGCGGTCGACTGCAGCGAAAGCAGGTTTTGACGGACCGATGCCGAAAGAACGATGCCGGACATACTGGATACCCTTCTGGATGAACACGATTGACGCGACGCCGTAAATTTCGCACGGCGACCCACGACACACTGGTCCGTCCGCGCTACCCGTTCGTTAAAGGGCTGGTCCGTACAAATACCCAGGACGGCCTTGCCGGTGATTCGACGGGCGGCCGGCGCGATGGCTGGTCGCGGCAGCGCCGCGGTCGGCGCCGGACCGACGTCATGGCCGCGAATTTCCCGTGCATGTGCAGGACTTGTAGCATCCCGGCGCGGCGGGCCCGGCGCGTCGATAGCCGGCGTTACAAGTCACCACGATGCAAAGTCCGGCGAGGAACAGAGTTAATGGAAATCAATAAATGAGAGACAAAGTCGCGCTCGTATCTCGCGCCGCGCGAATCGACGTCGATCACCGGTGCCGGCGGCGGCCACGCCGTCTGCCCTCTAAAGGGTATAGTTTCGACACCACAACCCTTGTGCAATTGGACAGGCAAGCTATGTTCGCAGTCCTTCCACACGCCAAGAGTAGGTGATGCGAGACCGTAGTGCTCCCGCCCTCGGCAGGAGCAGCAATGTCCGCGGTATCGCGTCCGCCCAATCGTCTGTTGCAAGCACTTCCCCCCACGGAGTACGCGCAACTTCATCCCCTTCTGGAAACCGTCGACCTGACCAAGGAAACGGCGCTCGCCGATGCCGGCGCGCCGGTGCAGCGGGTTTATTTTCCGCATAGCGGCGTGGTCTCGATGATGATCAATCTGTCCGACGGGCAATCTGTCGAGATTGCAACCGTAGGTCGCGACGGCGTCGTGGGCGCGTCTGCCGCCCTGCACGAGCGGCCGCTGCTTGCCGACGCGATTGTCGTGGTGCCAGGCTCAGCCTCGATGATGCGGGCGGAGGATTTCCGCGAGGCAGCAGATCGCAGCGCGGATTTCCGGACCCTGGTTGCGCTCTATGAGCAGGCGCTGATGGCGCAGACGCAGCAATCCGTCGCCTGCAATGTTTCGCATCCGGTGGAGGCACGGCTGTCACGATGGCTGCTGCGCGCACGCGATTTGTGCGGCAGCGAGGCGTTGCCGCTCACCCAGGAGATGCTGGCGCAGATGATCGGTGTCCGTCGCAATGCGGTTTCGATTGTCGCGCATGGGTTTCAGCAGGCCGGTATCCTGCGTTACAGCCGCGGTCATATCGAGATCACCGATATCGACGGCCTGCGGAAGGCGGCGTGTGAATGCTATACGACGGTCAAGGCGCACGCCGAACAATTGATCGGGCCGGAAGACTGACCGGCGCGCCGCCCAGCCCCAACTGTGACCGCGCACACAACCCGAATGTGCGGCGATAGGCGCATTCCTATTGGAAGCAAGACATGTTTCCATTGGAACCTTGACGTGCCAGAATAGGTTGCATGAACGTCCAGCTGCACGCGCCAGCCTGGGCCCAGAGACAAGCTTTGCCGGCAGGCTGGAGGTTGCTTTGGAAACGGTTCCTCGATCACCCAACGGATTCCTGGCGTCGCTCTCGGCGAGCGATTTCGAATTGATTCGGCCGCATCTGCGGACGGTCGAGCTCGCGGCCGATTCGGTCCTGGTCGAGACCGACGAGATGCTCAAGCGGACCTACATGCCGCACAAGGGCGTGATCTCGCTGGTGGTCAAGCTGGCGAGAGGCGAGCGCGTGCAGGTCGCGATGGTCGGCCGCGACAGCATCTATGGCGCATTCGCCCCGCTCGTCGAAGGGCCTGTCCTCAACAACGCCACGGTGCTGGTGCCCGGCATCGCCTCGACCGTGGAACTCGAGCCGTTGCGCGCAGCTGCCGGCCAGAGCCCGACCCTTCGCGCGAGATTGATCCGGCACGGGCTCGCCGTCTATGCCCAGATCCAGCAAACCGCCGGCTGCAACGCCGCGCACACCGTGGAGTCACGGCTGGCGCGATGCCTGCTGCACACGCGCGATCTCTCCGGCAGCAACAAGATCGTCCTGACGCAGGAGGCGATGGCGCAGATGATCGGCGCGCGCCGCAACAGCGTGTCGCTGGTCGCGCATACCTTGCAACAGGCCAATTTCATCCACTACAGCCGCGGGCACATCGAGATCACCAACGCGGATGGGCTGATCAAGACCGCGTGCGAATGCTACGCCGCGGTCAAGGCGCAATATGCGGGACTGCTGAGTTGTCAGGAAGTCGGCCGTTAGCGCGTGTTGTTTTGCCGCGTCTTCTTCGCGCGAGCCGGCACCCGCTTCGCTCAAAAGCGCTCTGACCGCTGTGCAAGCCGTACTTCTACGGCGTGCGATTTTCATCGTCGGATAACGCTGTTTCCTCACATTCACGTGGACGCACGGGGGAGCCGATGTTCACGTACCAGACGACCGACCGGAAGGAAGCCCGGCGCTTCCGCATGGCCCAGTTCAACGGCCGGACCGCCACCGTACGGTCGGCCGGCGCGACCGTCACGGGACGTGTGCGCGCGATCGTCGAAAGCAAGTCCGGCGCGACGGCGGCGTGGGTGGTCACGATCGTTCCGGATGAACCGAAAACATCCGCGCCGGCCGCTCGGCTCGCGCCGCGCCTGTGCTTCGCCGCGGAAGACGATTTCTGAGAAGACGATTTCTGAGAACCTGGTTCTAACGAACCGAACACCGCTCAGAGCGTTCCGATGGAATCGGAACGCGGCCCTGGATTTCAGTTTTGACGCGTCTCCTTTACGCGAACCACTTCGCTTGAAATCGCTCTATGCGGAATGCAGCAAGGCCTTGCGGACGAGATCGGCGGTGTTGCGCGCGCCGAGCTTGCGCATCGCCTCGGCGCGATGGCTCTCGAACGTGCGCGGGCTGATGTTCATCCGCAGCGCGCCCTGCTTGTTGGAATAGCCGTCGCTGATCAGGCTGAGCACTTCACGCTCGCGCTTGGTCAACGGCTTGCGGCCGGCTTCCGGCGCGAACATGACATCCGGCGACCGGGAGCCTGCCGGCTTGTCGTCGCCCGGCGGCTTGAGATCGGTGGCCGGGACGGCATTGGGATAGAGGTCGGAAATCTGCTTCAGCATCGCGGACACGCGCTCGGTCTGCTCGAGCGCGTTCTCGATCACCTGCCGCAGATAGACGCCATTGCCGGGCGCGTGCGCGAATTGCTGACTGTGCTGTTTGAGCTCATTCATATAGAGCAGCAGCGCCGTCACCGGCCCATTGAACTGCCGGACGATCGCGGCACCGGCGTCCGCCTGCGGCCGCGGTACTGCGGGTCCCTGAGCCTCAAGCGGCTGCGGCTCGAGGGTCGCGGTTCCACCCGTCCATGCCGGAAGGCGCGCCTCGGCTCGGTTGTCATGTTGCGTCATAAGTATGGTTTACCAAAGGTGAACTTGTGGCCGCGTTAACGCGGGACTCCGTAGAACTACGGGTGACGCAACTGTGACCTCGGGCCCCGACCTGCCAAGCAGGCGCAGATTACCGCTGATTTGGCAACAAACCTCGCATATTTGAGTCGAATTACAGTATTCTTACGGGACGGGTAAGCGAGGTGGCCACCGGCGGGATGCGCGGCCCGGCATTGACCTTCAACGGTTCGACCAGCCGTTTCCGGCCCCTTGGTTCCGGATTGAAAAAAGCGACCCGGCATCGCCTCAAGGGCGCCGGAGCCGAAGGAATTTCTGCAGGAACCGCCCCGAAAGAACGAACCTGAACCACCAATATGCCATTCGCCGGGTCGTCATCGATCATCCCTCTGGGCATCGGGATGGCGTCGGCATACCGCACGCGGGCGCGCGCACCTATGAGACGGTTCACATAAGCCGGGCAGCATCGGGTGCGCATCGGGTAGGGATCGGATCAGGCGAATGTCAATTTACAGCCCCGACAGGCGTCGCGATGATCGCTGCCTCTCGATCAGCAACAAGGGCGCGGCCATGAAGCGAGGGTGGAACGGATCCTGGATTTCCTGGATGACGATTGCGGCGCTCGCCGCGGCACTGCTGCTTGGCGCAGGCGCGCAGGCCCAGACCGCGCCGACCAGCGATGCAACGCCGACGCCCGACAACGCCGTCATGCTCACCATCTTCTTCAAGCATGATCAGTCGCGACCGCTCGGTGAGCTCAATGCCCAGCTTGAGCGGCAGGGCTTCTACAAGGCGTTTCCGCCCGAGGGTGTCGAGGTCGTCAGCTGGTACGTGATGATGGGGATCGGCCAGGTGGTGACGCTGCGGTTGCCGGCATCGCGGCTGCGCGAGGTCAACCGCGTCATCGAGAACAGCGCCTGGGGCGCCTACCACACCGAGTTCTACCCGACCTACGACTACAAGGCGGTCGGGATCGGCAATCATGAAAAAGCAAAGAAGTAGCTGATCGCATCGAGACCGTTGCCGGGAGTCACGGCCGCGCGCCGGAGTTGCCGGTTTTAGCCGAAGACCGGGCTAGCGATTGGATCCGATCCACCGCCTATGCGTGGGCCCGCGAGCGCTGGCTCAATCGCTTTGCCAGTGTCCGCAAATCCTCGGCGCGCCCGCTGCAAAGCAGGCGGCTGAATTCGTCAGGATCGATGGAGGCAGGCGGAAAATCGGCTGGTTTGCGTGCGGCCCGACGTAGCCAGGTCAATCGGAAGAGACGCTTGAGCATCTTCATGGTTGTCAGCCCCGATGAGCGTCATTGTTAAATCGCGGCAATGAAATTTGGTTCCACACCTTTGTGGTCGCCCGACGCAAAATTTGGTTCAACGCCGTCAGGCGAACAGCGCCTTGCGCTCTTGCACACGCGCAATGGATCGCCGCACCGCAGCCTGATCGAGTGATCCATCCTGCACCGCACCCGCGACCGCCGCGGCGATGCCGGTCATCTCCTGCTCCTGGTCGAACAGATTGTTGCCGATGCAGATCATGTCCATGCCGGCGGCGATCGACTGCAGGCTGGCCGCGCTTGTGCCGAGCGCCTTCTGCAGCCCCTGCATCTGCATGTCGTCGGTGATCAGCAGCGTCTCGGGCAAGCGACGGCGAAGCCGGCCGAGCCCGGCCGATGACAATGTCATCGGATGCTGCGCGTCCCACTGCCGGACGATGGCGTGGCTGACCAGCACCGCATCGCCATAGGTGCGCGGCGCCAGCGCGTAGAACAGCTCCTCCTGCTCGGGACGCAGCGCATCGGAAATGTCCATGAACTCCAGGTGTGAATCGACGCTTGCACCGCCGATGCCCGGAAAATGCTTCAGGCAGAGGCCGACTCCCGCCTGCCGCGCCGCAGCGTCGACCAGCCGGGCATTGGCCTCGACCTCACCGATATCGGGCGAATAGGACCGCTTGATCCTGCCGATGTTGGGATTGTCGGGATTGTAGTCGACGTCGATGACAGGCGCGAAATTGTAGCGGATGCCGAGCCGGCGCAGCTCGCCGTAGCTTGCGGCCAGGACCGTCTGCTTGTCCGCGCGCGCGAGCAGATTGAACTCCTTCGCGCTCGGCAGCGGCTGAAAACCGCAGCTGTCCTTGAGCCGCCGCACCAGGCCGCCCTCCTGGTCGATGAAGACCAGCGGCCGCGACGGCAGCGCCGCGATCTCGGCGCAGAGCGACTGCACCTGCGCGGGCGAGGCGATGTTGTTGTCGTATTGCCGGGTCTGGCAGGAATAGTCGAACAGGATCACCCCGCCGAGTCCGAATTGCGCGGCAAATTCCTTCAGCCAAGGCGGAACGACCTTGCCGTAGAAGCCGAGGATGAAAAGTTCGCCGACGGACATGGCCGCTCACTTCACCGGATACACATGGAATCAGCCCCGCACCCAACGCAATAGCACGCTGCGGAGGCGGTAAGAATATGACGCAGCTTGCTGCTCGACTGCGTTCCCCGTGCTCGCATCACTATGTTAAGACACGCCGGCGGGCCTCGATCGCCTGCCACAACACAAGGACTTTCGGAAACGCCCATGACAGCAGCTCACGTCCCGCAAATGGCCCTTTACCGCCAATGGCTGCAGCAGACGCGCGGCCTTGAATTTGCGGATTTCGAGGCGATGCGGCGCTGGTCGGTGACCGATATCGACGGCTTCTGGCAGAGCGTCTGGGATTATTTCGACCTGCGCTCGCCGACGCCGCATTCGGCGGTGCTGGCCGAGCGCAAGATGCCGGGCGCGGTGTGGTTTCCCGGCGCTTCGGTGAACTACGCGCGCCAGGTCTTCCGCCATGTCGCGCCGGCGCATGCCGCGGGACTGCCGGCCCTGATCTCGAGCGGCGAGGACGGCAAGCTCTCGGAGACGAGCTGGCCCGAGCTGCAGCGCAAATCGGCAGCGCTGGCGCTGCATCTGAAGGCCAACGGCGTGCGCGCCGGCGACCGGGTCGCCGCCTACTTGCCGAACATTCCCGAGACGATCATCGCGTTCCTCGCGACCGCGAGCCTGGGCGCGGTCTGGAGCGTCTGCGCGCCCGACATGGCGGCGCCCGCGGTGATCGATCGCTTCAAGCAGATCGAGCCGAAGGTGCTGATCGCCTGCGACGCCGTGACCTATGCCGGCCGGAGCCACGACCGGCAAGGTGTGATCGAGGAATTGCGGCGCGCGCTGCCGACCGTGCAGCATGTCATCCTGCACAGCGACGCCGCGCCGTCCGAGACGCGATTGTCAGCGATCCTCGCGGGCCGGAGTGCGGAGATCGACGCCTTCGAGCCGGAATGGCTGCCGTTCGATCATCCGCTCTGGATCGTCTATTCCTCGGGCACCACCGGCTTGCCGAAGCCGATCCTGCACAGCCATGGCGGCATCATCGTGGTGGCGCTGCCGCTCTCGACGCTGCACAACGACGTCGGCTGCAGCTATCAGCCAAACTCGTTCGGCGAACGCTTCCACTGGTACTCCTCGACCGGCTGGATCATGTGGAATTGCCAGGCCAACGGCCTGCTCAACGGCACGACCTGCTGCATCTTCGACGGCAGTCCCGGCGGCACCAAGGACAAGCCGGACTGGACCACGCTGTGGCGCTTCGTCGCCGACGCCAAGGCGACCTTCTTCGGCGCCGGCGCGGCGTTCTTCGCCAATTGCACCAAGGCGGAGATCGATCTCGCTGCCGTCGGCGACCTCTCCGGCCTGCGCGCGCTCGGCTCGACCGGCTCGCCGCTCAGCGCCGACACCCAGGCCTGGTTCAACGAACGCTTCGCCGCGCTTGCGAAGCACAACGGCAACGCCGCGCAGGCCGACATGTGGTGGGCCAATATTTCCGGCGGCACCGACTTCGCCGGCGCCTTCATCGGCGGCAATCGCGAATTGCCGCAGACGCCGGGCATCATGCAATGCCGCCTGCTCGGCTGCGCGGTGGAAGCGTTCGACGAGCAGGGCCGCGCGGTGATCGACGAGGTCGGCGAGCTCGTCTGCACCGAGCCACTGCCCTCAATGCCGCTGCGCTTCTGGAACGATCCCGGCAACGCGCGCTATTTGTCGAGCTATTTCGAAACCTATCCCGACAATTTCGACGGGTCCGGCCGCGGCCCGGTGTGGCGGCATGGCGACTGGCTCAAGATCAACCCCGACGGCTCCTGCGTGATCTACGGCCGCAGCGACGCCACCATCAACCGCCATGGCTTGCGGATGGGCACCAGCGAGCTCTATTCCGCGATCGAGGCGCTGCCGGAGGTACTGGATTCGATGGTGGTTGACCTCGAATATCTCGGCCGCGACAGCTACATGCCGCTGTTCGTGGTGCTGCGCGAGGGCATTGCACTCGATGCCGCGATGAAGGCCAAGATCAACAAGGCGGTCGAGGCCGGGCTGTCGCGCCGCTTCCTGCCCAACGACATCTTCGTCGTGGCGGAGATTCCGCGCACGCTGTCCGGCAAAAAGCAGGAGCTGCCGGTCAAGAAGCTGCTGCTCGGCCACCCCGTCGAAAAGGTCATCAATCGCGATGCGATGGCCAATCCAGGATGCCTCGACTGGTATCTCGACTTTGCAAAGAGCTATCTGAGCAAGCAGGCCGGCGCGGCGTAACGGCCGCCGAATGCCACTCGCGTTTGGGATCTCACGACATGCCTTCACCCAACTACATCGACCCGCTCAACGGAAAGCTCTATCCGCTGGATATTCCGCGCTGGTGCTCCGACGAAGGCAAGCCGCTCCTGATAACGCCGTTGCCGGGCATCTCCCGCGACGACATCGATCGCACGACGCGGTCGCTGTGGCGCTATCGCGCGGCGCTGCCGGTCGAGATCAGGCGGCCGATCACGATGGGCGAAGGCTGCACGCCAGCCGTCGAGAAGGCGTGGGATGACCTGCGGCCGCATTTCAAGCTCGAATGGTTCAATCCGACCGCAAGCTTCAAGGATCGTGGCACCACCGTGATGCTGTCGTTCCTGCGCCAACTCGGCGTCGATGCGGTGCTGGAGGACTCTTCCGGCAATGGCGGCGCGTCGGTTTCGGCCTATGGCGCGGCCGGGGGCATGCGGGTCAGGATCCTCGCCCCGGCCACGACGTCGCCGATGAAGGTGGCGCAGATGCACGCCTTCGGCGCCGAGGTGCAGCTGGTCGAAGGCCCGCGCGAGGAATCCGAGGCGGAAGCGATCCGCCAGTCGAAGCAGATCTTCTACTCCAGCCACAACTGGCAGCCGTTCTTCCTGCAGGGCACCAAGTCGCTGGCCTACGAGATCTGGGAAGATCTCGGCTTCACCGCGCCCGACAATGTCATCATGCCGGTCGGCGCCGGCAGCAGCCTGCTCGGCTGCTATATCGGCTTCAAGGAACTGCTGGCGGCCGGGCAGATCGCGCGCCTGCCGCGCCTGTTCGCGGCGCAGCCGCTCAATTGCTCGCCGGTCGATGCCAGCTTCGCCGCCGGCGTCGACACGCCGGTCGATCGCGCGGTCCGCAAGACCATCGCCGAGGGCACCGCGATCAAGCATCCGCTGCGGCTGACGCAGATGATCGCGGCACTGAAGGAGAGCGGCGGCGGCACCGTCGCAATTCCCGAAGACGGCATCGTCGCCGCGTTGAAGCGGCTGGCGCAGACCGGTCTGTTCGTCGAGCCGACCTCGGCCTCGGCCGCCGCCGCGCTCGATGTCCTGAAGACGCGCGGCGCGATCCGGCCGGCGGAGCGCACCGTCGCCATCATCAGCGGCACCGGGATCAAGGCGGCGGGGCTGATCACGGAGCTGCTCGGAGCGGGCTAGCCCTTAGCGCGCTCCGATTGGCTGTCCCTATCCCGCCTTGCGCAGCCTCAGGGATTCGTAGAACGCGGTCTCGAAATTGATGTAGCCGATAAAGGATGTCGGATCGCCAAACGGCAGGATCTGCGTCGCCCAGTATCCGCCGAAACCGTTCTGCCGATCGATCCAGTAGAACAGATTGGCCAGCCCAGCCCAGCCGAGCGCGCCGGCGGGGCGGCCGGTCGGAGCCTGCTCCTCGTTGATCATGAAGCTCAGCGCCCAGGATTTCGACTGACCGGGGAAGAACTCGGCGTCGTTGGCGAGCGAGGTGATCACGCCGGTGATCGCGGTGACCTTGTTGTTGCCGAGATGGTTCTTCTCCGCCATCCGCACGGTCTCCGCCTTCAGGACCCGCCCATGCTCGCCGGCGCCGTCGTTCAGCCACATCCGGATGAAGCGCATGTAGTCGCCGATGGTGCCGTAAAGTCCGTGGCCACCCATGTGGATTTCGGGATTGGCCGGCAGCTCGAAATCCATCGGCGTGAGCGAGCCGTCGGCGTTGCGGGCGTGGATGCAGGCGAGCTTGCGACGCATCGCGTCGGTGAGCTCGAACGTTGTGTCCATGATCCCGAGCGGTTCGAAGATCCGCGTCTTGAAGACTTCCCCGAGCCGGCGGCCGGTGATGGCCTCGACGATCTGGCCGCACCAGTCCATGTTGGTGCCGTACTCCCAGCGCTCGCCCGGATCGAACAGCAGCGGCGTCATCAGCGAAGCCTTGGACGCCGTGATGACGCTGGGCTGCCCCTTCTCCTGCGCCAGCCGGTTATAGGTGTGATTGATGAAGTCGTAGCTCAGACCCGCGCTGTGGACCATCAGCATGCGGGTGGTGATGTCGCGCTTCGGCGGCCGCAGCCGCGGCTCGCCCTTGTCGTCGAAACCCTCTATCACCTGGAGCTTGCCGATGTCGGGCGCATAGGTTTTGGCCGGCGCGTCGAGATCGAGCTTGCCTTCCTCGACGAGTTGCAGGACGGCCGTCCCGGTGATCGCCTTGGTGGTCGAGAAGATGGCGAACACGCTATCGGCCGTCATATCGGCGGGCTGGTCGAGACGGCGCTTGCCGGCGGCACCTTCATAGATGTTGCGATGGCGGTCGGTCACCATCGCAACGACGCCGGGAACGCGCGGATTTGAAGTCACGACGCCGTCAAGGATTGCATCGGCGGCTGCACTGAAATTCGTGCTCATTGTCTTCCTCCAATATTCTTGTGATGTTGACCTGCGTAGCCCGGATGGAGCGAAGCGAAATCCGGGGTTGGTGCAGCTGGTGTCACTGGTCCCGGATTGCGCTTCGCTCCATCCGGGCTACGAAATCAGCCCTACTGCGTGGCGAAGCCGCGATAGCCGCTCGCGGCGACCTCGTCGCATTTCTGGCGATAGGTGCCGACACCGCCGCAATAGGACAGCACCCGGCGCGGCTTGCCCTCGACATTGGAGCCCAGGTACCAGGAGTTGGTCTTCGCGATCAGCGTCGCGTTGGCGGTCTCATCGTGATGCGCCACCCACTGATCCTCGGTATCCCTGGTCGGCTCGATGACGTTCAGGTTCTTGCCGCGCAAATATCTGATGCAATCGGCAATCCACTCGACCTGCTGCTGGAGGCAGGTGGTCATGTTGCAGAGTGCGGCCGAGGGCGCGAGCGGCACCGCCGTCGTGAACAGGTTCGGATAGCCATGGACCTGCAGGCCCATCGTGGTGCGGATGTCCCTGCCCCAATCGTCCTTCAGCGACCGCCCGTCGCGGCCGCGGATGTCGATGCGCGTCAACGCTCCCGTTCCGGCGTCGAAGCCGGTCGCCAGGATGATGACGTCGAACTCATGCACCGTGCCGTCGTCGGTCTGGATGCCCTCAGGCGTGATGCGGGCGATCGGATTGTTCTTGACGCTGACGATCTCGACATTGGGTCGGTGGAAAGCCTCGAGGAAATTGCTCTCCAGCGGCACCCGGTGCGTGCCAAAACCGTAATCGGCGGGAATCAGCTGTTCGCACAGCTTGGGGTCCTTGATCCGCTCCCGCATCTTCTCGCGCACGAATTCGGTGATCTCGGCGTTGACGGCTTCGTCGAAGAACAGTTCGGCGAAGGACGAGACCCACAGCTTCAGTGATCCGTCGTTCCAGCAGTCCTCGATCACCTGGCGGCGCTGCTGCGGCGTCAGGTCGGCCCAGGCGTGCTCGAAGTCGAATTCGAATCCGGTGAAAGTCTTCGGCAGCCGCTCGGTGAGGAACTTGAACTTCGACTTGTAGGCCTCGGCATCCGACGCACCCCATTTCGGGTTCTTCATCGGGATGATGTATTGCGGGGTGCGGATGAACACCTTGAGATGGCCGACCTCACCGGCGATCGACTGGATCACCTGGATTCCGGTCGCGCCGTTGCCGACCACACCGACGCGTTTGCCGGCGAGCTCGATCGGCCCCTTGGGCCAGCGCGCGGTGTGGAACAGCTTGCCCTTGAACGTCTCCTGTCCCGGGAAGGACACGTGCGGGGCCGAGAGCATGCCGCAGCAGGTGACGAGGAACTGGGTATCGATCACGTCGCCCTGGTCGGTCGCGACCTGCCAGCGTTGCGTCGCCTCATTGAAATGCGCGCTCTTCACCATGGTGCCGAACTGGATATCTTTCCTGAGGTCGAGGCGGTCGGCGACGTAGTTCAGCCAGCGCTCGATTTCCGGCTGGCCGGGGAATCGCTCGCTCCAGCTCCAGCCTTTGTAGAGCTCCTCGGAGAACAGGTACTGATAGGTGTGGCCTTCGGAATCGAAGCGTGCTCCGGGATAGCGGTTCCAGTACCAGGTGCCGCCGACACCAGACCCGGCGTCGATCGCCTTCACACTCAATCCCTGCTCACGCAGGCGGAACAATTGATAGAGACCGGCGACGCCGGCGCCGACGACCACGGCGTCGAGCTTGGTGGTTGCATGCGCACCATTGCTTCCATTCGACCTTGTGACGGTCTCGGTCATGATTTCCTCCTGTGTCTGGCTTCTCGCACGCACCTTCCCATCCGCGGTGTCGCCGGATGATGGTGCGTTGCGTCAATTTGGTCTCGGCCGCTATCGCCGAAACGCAGAGCAGGCTACGGGCCGTTCGGCCGCGCGGCTTGGATGAAACCGACAATCTCTGGAACGCGACCGTGCAATCGAGCACCGGCCGTTGGTCGGCTTGGCAAATGGCGAAAGCGGCCTATTCTGCGCTCAGCCGTCCGGCCAAGAACAAGAGGTCAACCGCGCCACCAATCCCAGGGAGGAGGCTCACGCGATGGGCCAGTTGATCACGGTCGAGGAGCTGCCGCGCTACGCTCCCGGCGAGATGAAGCTGGATAGTTTGTCAGTCGGGAGAAGCGATTTCCGGTTGCGAATTTTCCGCTATGCGCCGTCGGACATCTGGGTCCCGCCGTCGGCAAACTTCCTCCTGGTGCTCTATCGCGACGGCGTAACGTCGATGAACCGCCGCGTCACCGGCACATGGAAGCAGGATCAGGTCGGTCGCGGCGTCACGTCGCTCATGACGCGCGCAGAGCCGTCAAGCTGGCATTGGAACAACGACATTGAGGTCAGCCATTTCTACATCTCCCCTGCCCTCATGACGAAGACCGCGAGCGATGCCTTCGACCGCGACGCCGAAACGATCGAGATTCACGATCTGCTCAAGGTCGAAGACCCAATGCTGACCTGGATCAACGATCAAATGGTCCAGGAAGTCGCCGCGGGCGGTCCCGGTGGACGGCTCTGCTATGATGCGCTGGCGCTGCAGGCGAGCGTGCATATCCTGCGGAAATATGCGGCGATCGAGTTCAAGATGCCCTGCGCGCAAGGACGCTTTCGCCCGGCGCATGCCCGGCTGATCGAGGACTATATCGAGCAGAACATCTTCCGGAACATCACGCTGGAGGAGCTCGCGAACATCTGCAATTGCACGCCGGTCCAGTTCGCCCGCAAATTCCGCGTGCATTACGGCATGCGGCCGCATGCCTATGTCCTGCGGCGCAAGGTGGAGCATGCGTGCCAGCATCTCCGCAAGGACCGCGTCGCGCTGAAGGAGATCGCGCTGCTCGCCGGCTTTGCCGATCAAAGCCACCTCAATCGCGTGTTCCGGCAGCACATGAACGTCACGCCGGCGGAATATCGCCGGCAGGTCTGCGAACACACCGTCCAGGCGTGAGACTGCGACGGACTCACACCGGTGACGGGTTCAACCGCGCGAAGCCTTCCTGGATTCGGTAGGGGTAGTACGGATAGGCCGGCATCACCGCGCTCGCGCGGTCGAGACGCGCGATCTGGTCCGCCGAGAGCGACCATCCGACCGCGCCGAGATTGTCGCGCAGTTGCGCCTCATCGCGGGCGCCAATGATTACGGACGACACGCTCGGCCGCGCCAACAGCCAGGCAATCGCGATCTGCGGCACGCTGCGGCCGGTCTCCGTGGCTACCACGTCCAGCGCGTCGACGATCGCGTAAAGCTTCTCGTCGTCGACCGGCGGCCCGAACTGCGCGGTCTCGTGCAGGCGGCTGTTGGTCGGCAATGGCTGCCCGCGCCTGATCTTGCCGGTGAGACGGCCCCAGCCGAGCGGGCTCCAGACCAGCGCGCCGACGCCCTGGTCGAGCGCGAGCGGCATCAGCTCGGATTCATAGTCGCGGCCGACCAGCGAATAATAGACCTGGTGCGCCACATAGCGCGGCCAGCCGTGCCGCTCGGCGACACCGAGCGCTTTCATCAGATGCCAGCCGGAGAAATTCGAGGCGCCGACATAGCGCAGCTTGCCGGCGCGCACCAGCGCGTCGAGCGTCGACAGCACCTCGTCGACCGGCGTGAAGGCATCGAAGGCATGAAGCTGCAGCAGGTCGATATAGTCGGTGTTGAGCCGGCGCAGCGCGGCGTCGACCGCGGCGACGAGGCGATATCGCGACGTGCCGGCATCGAGCGGACCGTCGCCCATCGGCAGGCCGGTCTTGGTCGAGATCAACACCTTGTCGCGGCGACCCTTGATCGCGGCGCCGAGGATCTCCTCCGATGCGCCGTTCGAATAGACATCGGCGGTGTCGAACAAATTGACGCCGGCCTCGAGGCAGATGTCGATCAGCCGTCGCGCCTCGCTGGCGTCGCTGCGGCCCCAGGCCGAAAACAACGGCCCCTGGCCGCCGAACGTGCCGGTGCCGAAGCTCAGCACGGGGACCTTCAGGCCGGATGCACCGAGATTGCGGTATTCCATGGTCATGCTCCCTTGATCCGATTCATTCCGCCGGGCACTGCGCGGCGAGCGCGACCGGCCGATCGAGGCGCAGGCTCCACAGCGCGAGCAACAGGCCGATTGCAGTGATGACGGCTGCCACCAGCGGCAGCGCGCCGAGGCCGAGGCCGCGATCGATGGTGACGCCGCCGGCCCAGGCGCCGAGCGCGTTGCCGAGATTGAACGCCGCGATGTTCAGGCTGGAGGCCAGCGTCCGCCCTTCGACGCCGGCGGCTTCGAGCACGCGGAGCTGCAGCGGCGCCACGGTCGCGAACGCGGCGATGCCGAGAATGAACAGCAGCACGACCGCCAATGCCTTGATCGAGACGACGGCCGTCAGCGCGACGAGCACAGCGGCGAGGCCACCGAGCGATACCAGCAGCGCCCGCGCAAGTCCCTTGTCGGCAAGCCGTCCGCCCGCGACATTGCCGATCGCAAGGCCGGCACCGAACACCAGCAGGATCGGCGACACCGCGGCGTCGGAGAAGCCGGTGAGCCGCGTCAGGATCGGCTGCACATAGGTGAAGACCGCGAACAGCCCGCCGAAGCCGAACACCGTCATGGCAAGTCCGAGCAGCACCTGCGGGCGGCCGAGCACGGCGAGCTCCTCGCGCAGCGGCGCAGGCTTGTCGTTGGCGCCGACATGGCCGGGGACCAGTACGGCCAGCACGATGAACGCGACGACGCCGATCGCCGCCACCGCCCAGAACGCCGCGCGCCAGCCGAGCATCAGCCCGAACCAGGCGCCGAAGGGCACGCCGAGCAGGGTCGCAACCGTGAGCCCGATGAACATCGTCGCGATCGCCGACGCGCGCTTGTCTTCCGGGACGAGGCTTGTCGCCACCACCGAGCCAACGCCGAAGAATGTGCCATGCGCCAGCGAGGTCAGAATGCGCGCCGCCATCAAAAGCCCGTAGCTCGGCGCCAGCGCACACGCCGCATTGCCGAGCGTGAAGATCGCCATCAGCGCCAGCAAAACCGCCTTGCGCGGCATCCGCCGTGTTGCCAGCGTCAGGATCGGCGCGCCGACGAACACGCCGAGCGCATAGCCGGAGATCAGCAAGCCTGCCGCGGATACGGATACCTGCATGTCGGCGGCGACCTGCAGCAGCAGTCCCATGATGAGGAATTCGGTGGTGCCGATACCAAAGGCACCGGCGGTCAAGGCAAGAACTGCAGCAGGCATGTGTCGCTCCGGACAAAAGGATTCCGCAAAGCGAGATAGCGGTCCGGGCGGGGAAGGATTAGAATGGCCGCAATCCAATCATTTGTGACTTGAATTCAAGATGGCCCGCACCGACACCAACCGCTCCGGCGAGATGGACGTATTCGTCCGCGTCGTCGATCTCGGCGGCTTCACCGCTGCCGCGAACAGCCTGCGCCAGACACCGTCCGGCGTCAGCAAGCTGGTCTCCCGGCTCGAGACCCGGCTCGGCACGCGGCTGGTCAACCGCACCACGCGCAAGCTGCAGCTCACCGAGGAAGGCCAGGCCTTCTACCAGCGCGCCCAGCGCATCCTCGCCGATATCGACGAAGCCGAACGCGAGGCCGCCTCATGCGTGCCGCGCGGCCATCTCACCGTGAACAGCAACATGCCGTTCGGCATGCTGCATGTGATGCCGCTGCTGCCGCGCTTCATGCGCGAACATCCCGATATCACGCTCGACATCGTGCTGACCGACACGCTGGTCGATCTGATGCAGGCACGCGCTGATATCGCGATCCGGGTCGGTCCGCTCGGCGCCTCGCGGCTGATCGCACGCAAGCTCGGCACCAGCCGCATGGTGGTGGCCGCCGCGCCGTCCTACCTCGCGCGCTTCGGCACGCCGAAGACGCCGGCCGACCTCGCCGCCCATCGCGGCATCGGCTGGACCTTTCCGCGCAGCATCCGCGGCTGGCCGTTCCGCCGCGCCGAGCGAATCGAGGAAGCGCTGCCGCCGCCGGTCGCCCGCGTCAGCGACGGCGAAGCCGCGCGTCAGCTCACGCTTGGCGGTGTCGGGCTCGGCCGGCTGGCGCTGTTCCACATCGGCCCCGATATCGAGGCCGGGCGTCTGGTGCCGGTGCTGCAAAACCTCAATCCCGGCGACCGCGAAGACATCCACGCGGTCTATGTCGGCCATGCCGGCCCGCTGCCGGCGCGGGTCCGCGCTTTCATCGATTTTCTTGCGCAACACATCCGCATCGGCGATCCCTCGCTGCGGCGCGGCGCCGATGGAAAATGGAAGGTCGTGGGCGACAAGTGAGCATTCGATGATGCACGAGTCCCCGGCCTTCCAGTCCGTCACCGGAACGATCCGCATCGCCGCGGAGCCAAAGCAGGTGTGGGACGCGATCATCGACCCCAAAGCGGGCGAGAGATGGCGCAACGCGCATTTCAGGACCGATTGGCGGATCGGCGCGCCGATCGAGATCGAGGCAGAGATCGGCACAAAGCGCTATCGCGACAGGGGCCGCGTCCTCCATGTCGAGCCGCCGATGCGGCTCGAATACTCCTATTGGTCGCAAGTCTCCGGCCTGCCGGATGTTCCGCAATCCTATGCGACGATCACGATGACGCTCGTGCCTGACGGCGGCGAAACGGTGCTGACCGTCACCCAGCAGGTGCCGCCTTCGCCGATGCGCCGCGGAAGCGGCTGGGAAATCGGGCCCGACTCGGGCGCCAAACACGTTGCCTTCTACTGGCGCATGACGCTGCCGCGCCTGAAGCAGGCGGTCGAGCAAGGACGCGCCGCGCAATAGCGTGGTCTAGGCGCGCTTCAGCAGGAAGAGCTGCGTGACATAGGGGAACACCACTTCGTCGGCGTCGCCGAGACCGGACTCACGCAGGATATTGTCGGTTTTGTCGCGAAGAGCCGCCTTCTCCGCATCGGGCAAATTGGCGACATAGCTCGTCGATGCGATGCGCTCGAAGACGTCCTGTCGCCTCATCCGGTGCGGATGGTCCTGCACGATTTCCTTCTCAAGCACGAAGCGCGGGTCCTTCAGGATCCAGCGCCAGCGTCCGGTCCGCTGCCGGGGCGTGTCGCCCGCATAGCCCTCGATCATGATGGACAACGCGTCGACCCACGGCGTGCGGTCATCCCGGTTGTTCCAGACCAGCGCAAGCGTCCCGCCGGGATCCAGCAGTCGCGCGATCTCGGCCACCGACGGCTCGTTGTCGAACCAGTGAAACGCCTGGGCGCAGGTGACGAGGTCGACGCTGCCGGTTTCGAGATTGATCGCATCGGCGCGCGTGTTGATGACCTCCACCCCGGCTTCCCTGGACAGCCTGGCCGACATCTCGGCGACGGGCTCGACCGCGACCAGGCGCGCAGTCGCGGGCAAATGCTGCAGCAGCAGGCGGGTGAATTTGCCGGTTCCGGCACCGAGGTCGACGGCACAGCGCGCGGCCGCAAGCGGCAGCGCGGCGACGATCTCCGCAGGGTAGCTCGGCCGGCCCGCCTCGTAGGCGGCGACCGCGACACGATAATTCTCGGCAGTGGGGTTCAGTGTCATTGTTGCTTCTCCTGCGTGCCAACCATCCGCGGTGCGATCCGCGGAACGGTATAGAGCAGCGCCTGCACAGGACTGGAAGAGCGCGTCGATTCAAAATTCGCTGAAGATCTCTCACCTTTGCGTCAGCCCCGCAGCTCCACTGCTCCCCGTTGAAGATGCGCGCATTTTGAATGATTTGCTTCGGCGGGTTTCGCATAGCAACCTTACGCGCTTGTGGTGCATCAACGGCGCAGTTCCAGGTTGCAAGTTGCGGTTGGCTGAACGACAGTCCGCGATGGCGGACGCGGCCTGTCGCGCTTGTGCGGGACAAGCCCGATCCTGCCCCGCACCGGAGCGACCATGCAGCGATCCAGGGCAGTCTTCATCACGGCTATCGTCTACGCCCTGATCGGCCTGGTCCTCGCGGGCGGGGGCATTTGGCTCGCCGCACTAGGTGGATCGCCCTTCTACATTGTCCTCGGCGTCGGCATTCTCGCCACGGCTGCGCTGTTGCTGGCGCGGCGCCATCAGGCGCTCTGGCTGTTTGCGATCGTGCTGCTCGGCACGCTGGCGTGGGCCGTCTATGAGGTGCGGTTCGACTGGTGGCCGCTCGCGGCGCGTGGCGACATCATCTTCCCCATGGCGCTTTGGCTGCTTACGCCGGTGATCGTTCGTGCCCTGACACGAAGCGGGCCGGTGCCTTACATGCGCGCGACGGCCCCACTCTGGATCGGCGTCGTCGCTGCTGCGGCGGTGCTCATCGCCGGGCTGCTGTCCGGCTATCACGACATCAACGGCACGATTGCCGAGTCCGGCTCTGCCGTGCCGCAAAGCGAAGCCGACCCGCAGCCGGACGGCGACTGGCGCGCCTATGGACGCACGCAATTCGGACAGCGCTATTCGCCGCTGAAACAGATCACGCCTGACAATGTCGGCAACCTCAAGGTCGCCTGGACCTTCCGCACCGGCGACGTGAAGACACCAGACGATTCCGGGGAGACGACCTTCGAGGTCACCCCGATCAAGGTGCGCGATACGCTCTATCTCTGCTCGCAGCACCAGGTGCTGTTTGCACTCGACGCCAAGACCGGCACGGAGCGCTGGCGCTACGACCCCAAGCTCGTGCACAACAAGACGTTCCAGCACATGACTTGCCGCGGCGTCTCCTATCACGAAACCGCGCAGGGCGCCGTCGACTCTGGCGGCAATTCGGCGCCGGCCGAATGCCCGCGGCGGATCTTCCTGCCCGTCAATGACGGCCGCATGATTGCGCTCGATGCCGACAGCGGCAAGCTCTGCGATGGTTTCGCCGATCACGGCATCCTCGATCTGCAGCAAGGCATGGGGATCAAGACCGCCGGCTTCTTCGAGCCGACGTCGCCGCCGGTCGTCAGCGACAAGATCCTGGTCGTGGCCGCCGCGGTGATCGACAATTATGCGGTCGAGGTGCCGTCGGGCGTGATCCGCGGCTTCGATATCTATACTGGCAAGCTGGTCTGGGCCTGGGATTCCGGCGCGGCGGACGAGAACGCATTTCCGTCGCCGACGCGGCATTACACCAACGGGTCACCGAATTCCTGGATCACCGCCTCGTTCGATCCGAAATTGAATCTGGTCTACATCCCGACCGGCAACAACGGACCTGACATCTGGGGCGGCAATCGCGATGCGCTGGTCGAGCGCTATTCCAGCGCCATCGTCGCGCTGGACGTCAACACCGGCAAGCGCGCCTGGTCGTACCAGACCGTGCATCATGATCTCTGGGACATGGACGTTCCCTCGCAACCGAGCCTGGTCGATGTGACGACGAGCAAGGGCGTCGTTCCCGCGCTGATCCAGCCGACCAAGGTGGGCAACATCTTCGTGCTCGACCGCAGGACCGGCGAGCTGATCGTGCCGGCGCCGGAACGCGCGGTGCCGCAAGGGCCGGCGCCCGGCGACCGCTCTGCACCGACCCAGCCGTTTTCCGAACTGACCTTCCGCCCGGAGGCTAAGCTGACCGGCGCCGACATGTGGGGCGGCACGATCTTCGACCAGTTGCTGTGCCGGATCATGTTCCACCGCTTGCGCTACGAAGGCACCTTCACGCCGCCGTCGTTGCAGAGCACGCTGGTCTTCCCGGGCAATCTCGGCATGTTCGAATGGGGCGGCATTGCGGTCGATCCTGTCAGGCAGATCGCCATCGCCAGCCCGATGTCGTTGCCGTTCGCCTCCACGCTCATTCCGCGCGGTCCGCTCAATCCTCCGGCGCCGACGGCCGAGAAACCGGTCGGCAGCGAGGTCGGGGTGCAGCCGATGTACGGCACGCCGTTCGGCGTCGGCATCTCGAGCTTCCTCTCGCCGCTCTCCGTGCCGTGCTACCGGCCGCCATGGGGCTCGATGGCCGCGATCGACCTGAAGACGATGAAGATCGTCTGGCAGCATCCCAACGGCACGATCCGGGACACCACGCCGCTGCCGCTTCCATTCAAGATGGGCGTGCCGATGCTGGGCGGGCCGATCACCACCGCCGGCGGCGTTGCGTTCTACACCGGGACCTATGAGTACACGATCCGGGCCTACGACGTGCGCAACGGCAAGGTGCTCTGGGAGGATCGCCTGCCGGCCGGCGCCCAATCGACGCCGATGAGCTACGAGGCCGGCGGCAAGCAATACATCGTCACCGCGGCCGGCGGCCACGGCTCGTTCGGCACCAAACGCGGCGACTACGTCATCGCCTACGCGTTGAAGGATTGAACTCCTCCGGGATGGGAGCCGCATCCGGAATGACGCGGTGGTGATGAGACGTTGGGCCTGAAATGAGTTCCGCGATGCCCAGACGGGTTGGCAAATCCGGCCAAAGCCGCTAAAGGTCCGCCCCCTTTCACAGACAATCCGAGCATGACATGTCGAGCGCCCCGCCCGCCGTCTCGATTGGCGTCGATTTTGGCACCAGCAACACCGTGGTCGCGCTGTCCGACGGCGATGGCCGCGTCGAGGCTGTTCGCTTCGACCACGGCGGCCGCACGCATAGCGTCTATGTGTCCGCGCTGTGCTTCTGGGAGGAGCGGCCGGGCGCGGGCCTGCATCCGCGCGCCGAGGGCGGCCCGTGGGCGATCGAGCAGTTCCTCGAGGGACGCACGATCCATCGCTTCATCCAGTCGTTCAAGACGTTCGCGGCAAGCTCGGCCTTCAACACCACCCAGATCTTCCGGCAGCGCTACAAGTTCGAGGACCTGCTCGCGGCGTTCCTGCGCACGCTGACGCGCCATGCCGGCGAAGGTTTCGATTTGGGCACGCCGACCATCATGGTCGGCCGTCCGGTGAAATTTGCGGGCGGCAATCCCAATGACGAGCTCGCGATGCAGCGCTACCGCGCTGCGTTCGAGCGGCTCGGCGCCGGCCATGCGCGCTATGTCTACGAGCCGGTCGGCGCGGCGTTCTCCTTCGCGCGCACACTGGACCACGATGCCACGGTGCTGGTCGCCGATTTCGGCGGCGGCACCAGCGACTTTTCCGTGATGCGGTTCTCGCGCAAGGGCGGCGTACTGCGCGCCGAACCGCTCGGACACGCCGGCATCGGCATCGCCGGCGACACCTTCGATTACCGCATCGTCGACCACATCGTCTCGCCGCGACTCGGCAAGGGCACCAGCTACCGCTCGTTCGACAAAGTGCTGCCGATCCCCAATCACTATTATTCGAGCCTTGCCCGCTGGCATCAGCTCGCGATGATGCGGGGCAATGGCGATTTGCGCGAGTTGCAGCAGCTCGCGCGCACCGCGCTCGATCCGGCGCCGCTGCACGACTTCATCACCATCGTCGACCACGATCTCGGCTTCGCGCTTTATCGCGCCGTGTCGGACACCAAGGTCGCGCTGTCGAGCCGCGACCGTGTCGAGTTCCGCTTCGTCCGCGACGGCATCGATATCGGCGCCACCGTGACGCGCGACGATTTCGAATCCTGGATCGCCGACGACATTGAACGGCTGGGCGCGACGGTGGACGAGGCGCTGGCCAAGTCCGGCATCACCGCGCGCGACGTCGAGAAGGTGTTCCTGACCGGCGGCACCTCGTTCGTGCCGGCCGTGCAGCGCCTGTTCGCCGAACGCTTCGGCGCGGCGCGGCTGACTTCGGCGGATCAATTCGAATCGATCGCCTACGGCCTCGCTTTGATCGGCCACACGCCCGATCCAGACCGCTGGACCTTCGCCGAAGCCGCGTGACGGCTGGCTTCGCGCCTTGATCCCGGCTCAATCGACGACTACATCACGTCAACCATCAATCCCTGAGGATGCCGACGGCCATGGATTTCACCCTGACAGCAACGCCCATCAGCCTTGCCCTCGGGGATATTCATGCCTGCATCGATCGCGCTTTCTCATCTGACCCTGTCCGCGCCTGACGGCCGGGTTCTCCTTTCCAACATCGATCTGAACTTCGGACCCGAACGCACCGGTCTTGTCGGCAGGAACGGCGTCGGCAAGACGACGCTGCTCGGCCTGATCGCGAGGGTGCGCACGCCGCAATCCGGCACGGTCTCGGTTCAGGGACGCGTCGGGATGCTGCATCAGACGGTTCAGCTAAAGCCGGACGAACGCGTCGTCGACCTGTTCGACGCGCGCCGCGCACTGGCCGCGCTACGTCGTGCCGAACAGGGCCTTGCGAGCACCGAGGAGATTGCCGACGTCGACTGGACGCTCGACACGCGCATCGCGGCCGCGCTCGAGCGCGTCGGACTGAACGATGCACTCGACGCGCCGCTGGCGACGCTGTCCGGCGGCCAGGCCACCCGGGCGCGCCTCGCCGCGCTGACCTTCGCACAGCCCGACTTTCTGCTGCTGGATGAGCCGACCAACAATCTCGACCGTGCGGGACGCAAGGCGGTGATCGACCTGCTCGCCGACTGGCGGCAAGGCGCCATCATCGTCAGCCACGACCGCGAATTGCTGGAGACCATGGATGCGATCGTCGAACTGACCTCGCTGGAAGCCAGGCGCTACGGCGGCAATTGGAGCGCGTATCGCGCACGCAAGGCGATCGAGCTGTCGGCAGCACGGCACGATCTGGCCGATGCCGAGAAACGCCTTGCCGAGATCGATCGCAACGCCAAAGAAGCCAACGAACGGAAGGCGCGCAAGGACGGCGCAGGTGCAAGGAAGCGCGCCAAGGGCGATCTGCCGCGCATCGCCGCCGGGCTGCGCAAGGACCGCAGCGAGGACAGCGGCGGCGAGAACGCCCGTCTCGCCGAACGACGGCGGGCGCAAGCGCTCGAGCTTGCCACCGCGGCGCGGCAGCGCATCGAGGTGCTGCAACCGTTCGCAGTGCAGCTGCCATCGACGCATCTGCCGGCGAGCAGGATGGTGCTGCGGATCGACGCGGCCGACGTCGGCTACGGCACGGAAGCGCCGATCCTGCGTGACGTCACCTTCTCCATGTCGGGTCCGGAGCGCGTCGCGATCACTGGCCCCAACGGTGCCGGCAAGACGACGCTGCTCAAGCTCGTCAGTGGCGACCTGACCGCGGCGCGCGGCACCGTCGAGGTGATGACCCGGTTCGCCGTGTTCGATCAGGCGGTCAGCCTGCTCGATGCGTCGGCCTCCATCCTGGAGAATTTCCGCCGCATCAATCCGGACGCCGGCGAGAACGCTTGCCGCGCGGCGCTGGCGCGATTCATGTTCCGCGCCGATGCCGCGCTGCAGGCCGTCGCGAGCCTCTCCGGCGGCCAGTTGCTTCGCGCTGGTCTCGCCTGTGTGCTGGGCGGCGTGATGCCACCGCCACTCCTGATCCTCGACGAGCCGACCAATCACCTGGATATCGAATCCATGGAAGCGGTCGAGGCCGGCTTGCGCGCCTATGACGGCGCGCTGCTGGTCGTCAGCCACGATGAGGCCTTCCTCGAGGCCATCGCGATCACCCGCAGACTGGATCTCGCGTCGTGGAGGTGACGCGGAGCGCGGAGCAATTGCCTTTACGCAATCAATGTTCGAACGGCGAAGATTGATCAGGAAAGTGAACAGCCGAGCACGCGTCGCCTTGGGGTAGGTCGTAAGGCGCGGTGCTCGGCTGTCAGGCCGCGCGGCGGTGCGGCCATCCCGCCAGCCTCGCTTGTCCCCAAGCGCGAGGCCGTCGGAGTTGAATCTGGTCTGTTGCTAAATCCGCGCTGTCGAATGGAGCGCGTTTCTCCAAAGGGCAAATGCGACGAAGCCAGCGAGCAACAAAAAGCCGCCACCGGCCGCGATCAAGACATGCGCGAGCGTCATCTTGGAACATCCCAATTGAAAGGCTTCATGCGGAGCGATATGCGCCGCAACCTGGCAATCAAAAGCACTTCAAAATTGATTTGCCCCGCCGGCCGCCGCCGGACAGCCCGAAAGGTGGCTGGCACTGCGCTCTGCCCACCCTTCGATTTCAGAGCGGTCGTCCAGCCACTCGGCTGTTGCCGCTCATCGTGCGGTTCGTCACACCGCTCAATGGCCACGAGGATAATCGATAAAACTTTATCGACAATCGAAAGGAAAAATTAAGGTTACCGACGCGACCGCTCGAGGTTCGACCCCGGTGGCCGATACCTGGTGACGATGGACGGGATTGTCGGGGTCATCCTTCGGCGAGGCTCGATCGCGCCCCCTGACCGCGGCTCCCGCCAAAATATCGAAAACAACCCCATGCAAAGGAGCCGGCGGCCACCGCTCCGGCCTGCGTGGCGGTCAATTGGAGCAACATCCTCCGGACGAAAATTCGCAGGGCATGTCACGTTTCGACGCGCTGCCTTGTCTTGACTTCTGCAAGGGCAGCAGCAGAGGACAGCATGCACACACTCGGAACCGGCGGCGGTCGCACCCTGATCGCAATCGTCTATCATAGCGCCTATGGCCATACCCGACGGCAGGCGGAGGCCGTCAGGTCCGGCGTCCAGGATATCCATGGCGCAGAGGCGCTAAACAGAACTGGGATCGGCTGATGGATGCGGAAGCGCTGATCTTCGGCACGCCCACCTACATGGGCGCCGCCTCCGCGGCCTTCAAAGCCTTTCAGGAAGCAACGTCACGCGCGGTGATGTCCAAGGGCTATCGCTGGAAAGACAAGCTCGCCGCAGGCTTCACCAATTCGGGGGCACACGCCGGCGACAAGCTGTCCACATTGATCCAGCTTGCATTGTTCGCCGCACAGCATGGCATGCATTGGGTCAATCTCGACCTGTCCCCGGGGAACAACTCCGCATCGGGATCGGAGGCCGATCCGAACAGGCTGGGGTTCTGGCTCGGAGCCGGCGCGCAGTCAAACACCGACGAGGGTGCGGACACCGCACCGCCTGACTCCGATCTCGCGACCGCCCGTCACCTGGGACAGCGGGTGGCGAAGACGGCGCTGCAGTTTGCGCGCGGCCGGGACGCGGCCTCGGTGCCGTTCCGGTGGCGTCATGACAGATGCAGCTGAACCGTCTGCTGCCGAGATCTTCGCCGAGTTGCGGCCACGCCTGATCCGGCTGGCCTATCGGATGCTGGGCTCGGTCGCCGACGCAGAGGATGTCGTGCACAGCGCCTGGGTACGCTGGCTCGCTGCCGATCGCGATCAGATGCGCGATCCCAAGGCAGTCTTGCACACCATCGTCACCCGATTATCCCTCAACGAATTGAAATCCGCACGGCGCCGGCGTGCCGCCTATGTCGGACCGTGGCTCCCCGAACCATTCTTCGACCCCGAAGCAGAGGAAGCGGCGGACGATCTGATCCTGCCGTTGATGATTGCCCTGGAACGCCTGTCGCCTTTGGAGCGGGCGGCCTTTCTGCTGCATGACGTGTTCGGATTGGGGTTCGATGCCGTATCCGAGACGATCGGGCGCGAGGCTGCGACCTGCCGCAAGCTTGCCAGCCGCGCTCGCGTGCATATCCACGACGCCAAGCCCAGATTCGTCGTCGGCAATGAAGAAGGCCTGCGGCTCGCAAATGCCTTCTTCACGGCCACACGGACCGGCGACCTTGCTGCGCTCCGCGCCATGCTCGCCGAAGATGTCGTGGTCTACGCCGATGGCGGTGGCCGGGTCCCGGCGCCGACAGAGCCTCTGGTCGGGCGTGATGCCGCGATGGAGCGTTTCGCGGGGCTCGCCCGTCTCTTCGCGACGCATCCCTCACGATTGATCCGCTACGCCACCATCAACGGATTGCCGGGCTTCATCACCATCGAGGACGACCTCGTTCAAACGACAGCGTTGCATGTCGAAGGACAAAAGGTTGTTGCGATCTATGTCACCCGCAATCCCGATAAGCTGCAAAATGTGCCTGATGTGACGGGATGGCGAAATTGATTTTGCTTCACGCGTCTCCGCTCAGCGCGGGCGATAGCGATAGACCAGATCGTCTGCATCGTCTCACGGCGCAGTTGGATCGGGCACACCACCGAGGCGCTTCAACGATGGCGATGCCATCCGCGAAGATGCCCGCACTAATCATGCTGTCGCCAGCGATCCGGACGGCGAACGTGGCCGCGAGGTTCTCCACGAGCAGTTCGTTGAAGTCCAGCGCGCGGTCCAGATGGTCATCGGCGGGGGACGGAAAGCCAGCCGCGACCGTCGATCCGGACAGAGGAACGGTGCCCGGGTCCGGGTGTGGATATCGAGGAAGCCGTTGATATCTCCGGCCCGCATCGGACGCTGGGCGAATCACCGTGCGAAGTCCGGGGCCATACAGGTAAGCGGACGACCCTGGTGGGTTCACCGAGTGGCCTGCCGCGACGGAGTCTTTGATTTTTCATAGCGGGTCGCCCCGAGTTTCGGTTACAGATATTCAGGTGGCCGGGCCGGCTTCCAGCACAATCTTTTTGCGGATTTGCTGGCGAGGCACGAGGCCGCAGTGGCGTTGGCTTTTCAACCTGTTCGTAACACGTGTTGTCATACGCTAGCGCCGCACGCCGGTTGCAAAAATGCGTTCGTGGATGCGCGTCGCTGGTGTAGGATTCTGGAAGACGAAAGGCGTACCCGGTGTCCAACGCAAAACAAATCCTGGCCATGCTCCGCAGCCGCGCGGAAGGCGACGAAGATTCATTCTTTTCTATCGCCCTCCAGGTCGCAGCTGCCGAAGCGCGTCAAGGTCACCGGCAGATTGCGGATGAACTTCGCTCGGAAATCGACAAGGCCCGTGCGCGGACTGGTCGCGGCCAGTCGGTCGCGATCCCGTTTTCGACACCGCGCGGCGTCCTTGAAGGTTTGCTCGAACACCGCGCGCCGCGTTTCACTCTCAAAGATGTCGTGCTGAACGATACGC
Organism: Bradyrhizobium sp. BRP56; assembly: GCF_020194035.1. Lineage (NCBI taxonomy): Bacteria > Pseudomonadati > Pseudomonadota > Alphaproteobacteria > Hyphomicrobiales > Nitrobacteraceae > Bradyrhizobium > Bradyrhizobium sp. BRP56. The sequence continues at coordinate 21,660 of NZ_JADYVV010000073.1, read as the reverse complement.
TTGTCGGACGGATCAACGATGTCCTCCGCCAGCAGCGGAAGCGCGACTGGCTGCGCGAGCATGGCAAGACCCCGAGCCGTTTATTGCTCCTCGTCGGCCCGCCCGGATCGGGCAAGACCATGTCATCGGAAGCGTTGGCGGGCGAACTGCATCTGCCGCTCTATGTCATTCGCCTTGAGGCGATGATTACGCGCTTCATGGGCGAGACAGCTGCGAAGTTGCGCCTGATTTTCGATGAGACGGCCAAGCGCCGTGGCGTATATCTGTTTGACGAGTTCGATGCTGTCGGCGGGCACCGCACGGCGAATAATGACGTGGCCGAGATGCGCCGTGTCCTGAATTCCTTCCTTCAGTTCATGGAAGAGAGCAATTCGACGGACAGTGTCATCGTATGCTCGACGAACCACCCCAAGCTGCTCGACCGCGCATTGCTGCGCCGCTTCGACCAAGTGCTGGAATTCGATGCGCCGACCTCGCAGCAAATCCGCAAATTGATTTCTGCCAGTCTTGGCAAAATGAAGATCCAGAAAGCGAACTGGAAAGCAATCGTGGCTGCCGCGAACGACCTCAGCCAGTCCGAGATCGTGCGCGCCACCGACGACGCGGTGAAGACCGCAATTCTGGACGAACGTATTGAATTGACCACGAATGATATTCTCGACCGCCTGCGTGAGCGTCACACCATGCGCAGCGCGTTCATGGAGTCGAAAGGCGCGTGATAAATGGCGTCGCGGTTCGCGCTTCCTCACATTGAGATCACGCGCTTCAAATCGCAGCAGGACTATTCCGGAGTGGGTGGCGGCGGCAGCTCTGCCGTGCGCATCCGCGAAGAACATGGCCGTCGTCTTCAGGCAGAACTCGACGCCGCGTTCAAACTTGCGGAGAAGTTGCGCCCAAAAGACGACCGCCTGTCAGCGCCGACAACGTCCATCATCGAGGTCGAGCTGAGGCGCGGCGCCGATCCGGAGACACTGGACCGCAAGAAGGCCGATATCCGTTCGAGCGCGGCGAAGGCCAATGACCGCGACGACCGCACGGTTGCGGTGTTTGTGCCGGACGGGTCGAAAGAAGTTCTTGCGAAAATTCTTGATGACTATCTGAACGGCCCTCTTTCGGAGGAAGGAAAAAACCCGCCCAACAAGAGGATGGTCGAAGCGATTGAGGCGTTCCGCGCTGCCCGGCTTGAAACGGTGTGGACCGACGATCCGGCGGCGCTGCCGACGGACCCGCAGCACCAGATGTGGTGGGCGCTGTGGTGCTGGCCGGAGGCGGAGACGAAGATCGAAGAAGCGTGCGAACGCCTGAAAGTCCGCGCGGCAAACAAGGACCGGCGGCTTTATTTCCCGGATGTGACGGTCATTCCGGTGCTCGCGCCGCGTGCAGCCATTGAACTGACGCTGTTCCTGACGGGCGCGATAGCGGAACTTCGGCGCGCAACGGACAACCCGACCTTTTTCCTCGATGAAGTCCGGGGCGAACAGCACCCGTGGTCAGATGATCTGGCCGGACGCATTCAATGGCCGGGCAAGAACGCCCCCGCCGTTTGCGTGTTCGACACTGGGGTTAATCGCGGACACGCGCTGATTGAACCGGCACTGGCTGTTGCCGATTTGCACACGCTCGATGCTGATTGGGGCGTGGATGACCAGCATGAGGATGGCCATGGCACCTCCATGGCGGGCATGGTTCTGCACGGCGACCTCACGGCAGCGCTGGGAGATGCATCCGAACGTCAACTCAAACACCGTGTGGAGTCGGTCAAGCTGTTGCCACCCGATGGCTTCGATGAAAACGAACCGGCCAGCTATGGCGTGCTGACGCAGGCAGCAATTGCGTTGCCCGAGATTGCCGCTCCGGCACGCCCGCGCGTGTTCTGCATGGCGGCTACGAATCTCGATGTTTCGGGTGCGACTCCCTCAAGCTGGAGCGCAGCCATCGATCAGGCAGCCTCCGGATCGATGATCGGCGACGAAGAGAATGCCCCGAAGCGCCTGATCGTGGTCGCTGCTGGAAATATCAGCGCCGAAATCGACGCCGCCAAAATCCAGCCGCAGGACACTTACCCGATTGAAGACCCGGCACAGGCATGGAATGCTTTGACTATCGGTGGATACACCGATCTCGTGGATGTCCGGGACAAGGGATACGAGGACTGGTCGCCGATGGCGGTGGCAGGGGATCTCAGTCCGCACAGCCGTACCAGTGAGACCTGGCCTCAGGGGAAGGCGCCGTTCAAACCCGAAGTGGTGATGGAAGCCGGTAACCGCGCATACAATCCGAAGCACACCGAGGCATTGACGTTCGGATCGCTGTCGCTGCTTTCAACCGGCAGCAATACGACGCGCGCGCCGCTGGTGCCGTTCCAGGCCACCAGCGCCGCGTCCGCGCAAGGTGCCCGGCTGGCAGCGCGGGTCGCTGCCGACCATCCGGAATATTGGCCGGAGACTCTGCGTGGCCTGATCGTCCACAGCGCGGAGTGGACGCAGCCAATGCTCGACGCCTTCGACGGGACAGACGGCAAGAAAGAAAACTACGCGCTGGTACGGCGGTTTGGATACGGCGTGCCCGACTACGACCGCGCGACCGCATCGGCGAACAACCATCTGGCCCTGTTCGCGCAGGCGGACATACAGCCGTTTAAGCTGGACGGGCAGCGCAAGTTCAACGAATGCCACTATTACACGTTGCCAATCCCTGCGGACCTGCTGGAGAGGCTGGAGAACGAGACCGTCGCCCTGAAAATCACGCTGTCGTACTTCGTGGAGCCGAACCCGGGGTTGTCGGCCAACGTCGTACCGCAGCGCTACCAGTCGTACGGCCTACGCTTCGATCTGCGGCGCAAGGGGGAATCGCTCGACACATTCAAGAAGCGTGTGAATGCGGCTGAACGCGAGGATCCCAAGAAAGGTCCCCGCGTCGAAGCTGACGACAATCGCTGGCTGCTCGGTCCCGACAGTATTTCAGCCGGGTCGATCCACTGTGATGTCTGGTCTGGTCCGGCTATCGAACTGCTCGGACGCGATACGTTGTGCATCAAGCCGGTCAACGGCTGGTGGCGCGACCGGGCCGGAAAAGAATACGTCAACAAGAAAGCCCGCTATGCGCTGATCGTCACGCTGAAGGCGGCGAACGTTGACGTGGACCTTTACACGCCAATCAAGACGGTTGTTGACATCCCGGCAGCGGAGATCGAAACGCCAATCTGAGAGCCACCGATCAAACGGGCGGACGCTTGTCTATGGCCGGTGCAGGTGAGCCGGAAACCTGCTGGTCCTGCTCGTGGGTGCCTAGGGACGGCTAAACGCCCTTCGGTCGATGGGTCTGAAAGCAACGCTTTCAGCGGGAGAGCGAAATCTCCCTGCGCGTGGTCCAGCGGCAATACGCTGGCGGCTACCGCGCTGAAAGCGGGTTTCGAACCCCGAAAACGACCCATTCAGAATCTTAGAGGGGTTTTGGGATCGATCTTGAGCAAATGGCGGAGAGGGAGGGATTCGAACCCCCGATAGGCTTGCACCTATGCCGCATTTCGAGTGCGGTGCATTCAACCACTCTGCCACCTCTCCAGTGGCCCGGGTGATTTGCGCCACCCGCGGTCGGGGCGTGTTCTAGGCGAGGATGGCGGGACAGACAAGGCGCTGCAATAATATTTCCGTCACCGACGCCTCGCCCCGTCAAAGCACCGGGGCAGCGGGAGAAAGCGCGCGGAAACAAAGCGCTAGCAGAACAGTTCTGGCTCGATCGGCGCGCGAGCGAACCAGCCGGAGCAGGAGCGGGCCATGGAGCATGTGACGATTCGAGCCAATGGTGCGGCGTTCCACGTCGCGCGGACCGGCACTGGGAGACCGCTGCTGCTGTTGCACGGCTGGCCGGAATTCTGGCTGACCTGGAGGCCGGTCATGGCGCGCCTCACAGACCGCTACACCCTGATCGCCCCCGACCTGCGCGGCTTCGGCGACAGCGACAAGCCGCAAGGCGCCTATGGCCCCGATCAGCATACCGACGACATGCTGGCGCTGCTGGACGCGCTCGGCGTCGACAAGGCCGGCGTGGTTGGCCACGACGTCGGTGGCGCCGTGATGCAGCCCCTCGCCCGCAAGGCGCCCGACCGCATCGCCGGATTGTTTTTCTTCGATTTCGTCTATCCCGGCATCGGGCCGCGGATGGCCGCGCCCGACCGGCTGAACCACATCTGGTACCAATCGTTCCACCAGATGGAGATGGCGCCCGCGCTGGTCGGCGCCAGCAGAGACAGCTGCCGCACCTACATCGGTCATTTCCTGCACAACTGGTCGCACCGCAAGGCCGCGTTCGACGACGTCGTTGAGGATTTCGCCGACAATTTCTTCAAGCCCGGCAACCTCGCCGGCGGCTTTGCGCATTATCGCGCGTCACATGCGGGGCGCGTGAAGATGATGCAGGGCGAAGCCCCGGCGCTGCCACCGATCGCGGTGCCGACCTGCATCCGTTGGGCGGAGCACGACCCGCTGTTTCCCTATGCCTGGACCGACCGGCTGGGCGAGACCTTCTCCAATCTGGACCTTGGGATGTTTCCCGATGTCGGGCATTTCCCGCATCGCGAGGACCCCGACCGCTCGGCCGCCGAGATCGCCGGCTTCTTCGAGCGGATCAATTGGAAGTAGAAGTGGTGGGACCGCCAGGACGCGACAAAAACTGGCGGTCCCGTGCCGCTTCTTAATATTGCTGGCCGGGAAGTGCGGCTTCGCCGGTCGGCGGGAGCGACACGGTCCACGGTAGCGAGCGACGTCGAAACGGCAACGCGAACCCGATCTTAACCTAACCGATCAACCTTACCGCGCGTAATCCGGGGCCGCTGGATCTGCGGATGGAGGTGCCCCGGATTTCGCGGAGCCTGTCATCGGGCGCGCATTCGCGCGACCCGTTGGCTGCATCCGGGCTACGCATGCTTACCTCCCCTTGAAAAGGGGAGGTCGCGTTGCTCGCCAGAGCAAAGCGGGTGGGAATCTGCTCTCTCCGCAAACAGCATCGCCTGCGGCTGACCCCCATCCCGACCTTCCCCCTTTCAGGGGGAAGGAGAAGGCAGACCGTAGCCCGGATGGAGCGCGCGCGATCGCTGAATCCTGACGGCTCAGGCGTCGGCTTTCCTGGCTTTTTTGGCCTTTTTCTCGCTCTTTTCGTTCTCGTCGTCCTTGTCTTTCTTGTCGGCCTTCTTCTCGTCCTTGCCGTTCTCTCGCTTGCGATTGGTGTAGCGGGCATTGCCAAGCCCGGTTCCGATCGTCAGCACGCCCCAGCGCGCGACGTCCTGCATGAACGGGACCTCGGCCAGCCCCTGCACCACGCCGTCATTATGCATCACGATCGCGGTGTCATGATCGCCCATCTGCGGGATCGCCTCGACCAGGCTCGCCGGCAAGTTGAATTTGCTGCTCTCCCAATTGCCGGGCAGGTTCTGCGCACCCTTTTCGATCGATCCGTCCTCATTGATGACGCCGGGACAGGCGATGCCGATGAACGGCGCGAGCTTGAGATTCTCCTTCTCGGCGGCGGCAATCAACTCCTTCAGCATCTTCACCAGCCGCTTCACCGCGCCCTCGCGCGTCGGCTCGTCATCGGCGTGGCGCCACAGCTCCGATTTCCAGACTGCCGCCTTGGAGAGATCGGGCGCCTTCTTCCAGCGCGTCTCGACCACGCCGCAGCGGATATTGGTGCCGCCGATGTCGACGGCAAGGACGCCGTCATGGGCCTCGAAAATCCACGATGGCGCGAGATGCAGCGTGCCGATCAGCCCGGCATCGTCGGGGTGAAAGCGGATCGGCAGCAAATCGACCTTGAAATCCTCCGACTTCAGGATGATCTCGGTGCGCGCGATGGCGAGCTCACCGAGCCTGGAGTCGCGGAAGCCGCCGCCGACCACGATGCGCTCGGTCTTGGCCCAGGCCTTGGTGTTGAGGAAGCGCCGCGTCACATAGGCGAGCTCCTGGGCAAACTCCTCGATCGCGCTGTGCACGACAGCGGAGGCCTCGGTGTCGTCGCCGACCAGCAGCTCATCGAGCTTCTTCTTGCTGATCTTGTCCGACGGCTCGTCGCCGAACGGATCCTCGTCCGACTTGCGCAGCGGCTTGCGCCAGCGGTCGAGGATCTTGCGGAACGCGCCCTTGGAGGCGCGATCGCCGAGAAAGCCCTCGTCGTCCTTCAGCTCGATGTTGAAGCTGTCGATGTCGACAGACGGCAGCCGCGCGGCACCGTGGTGCGCGATGCCCGTGGTCAATCCAGTGTCTTCGGCCATTTGCCCGTGCCTGCCCGCTTGAGGGTCCCAGAACTATTTCTTGAGCATGATCTTTTCGGAAAACCGCTTCACACTTTTCCGGATCATGCGGTAACGGCCGGGAACTCAAATGGTTGCGTCCCGCGCTCGGGCACTCGGCCTGCGCGGGACGCAATTTTCGCGAGGGGCGTCAGGCGGCCTTCACCCCGTAGCGCGCCGCAGGCGTACTGCGCGACAGGTTCGGCATCAGCTTCTGGCGGGCTGACTCATAGGCCTGCCAATCGGCGGCATCCGGCAGCGCAGGCACGGTGATGACCTCGCCCTGATCGAGACCGGCGAGCGCGGCATCGACCATGTCCTCGGCCTTCATCACGATCTCGCCGGGCAGATGCTCGACCGGCGTCCCGGCCACGTTCCAGAACTCGGTCGCGGTGGCCCCCGGCAGCACGGCCTGGACCCGAATGTTCTTGTCCTTGAGCTCATGCTGCAGCGACTGCGTGAGCGCGAGCACGAAGGCCTTGCTGCCGCCGTAGACGCCGTTGAGGATTTCCGGCGCGACGCCGACGACCGAGGCGATGTTGACGACGGTGCCGCCGCCGCGCGCAACGAATCCCGGCACCGCCGCATAGGTCAGGCGCATCAGCGCATCGACATTGAGTGCGATCATGTCGCTCATCTTGTCGACATCGGATGCGAGCAGCGGCGCGGTTGCACCGACGCCCGCATTGTTCACCAGCACGCTGATGCCGGTATTGCTGCGCAGAATGGATTCGATCCGTGACACGTCGCTGCGCTTGCCGAGGTCGGCGGCAACGATCTCGATCGATCGGCCTGTCTCCGCCGACAGACGCCTGGCAAGCCCGTCGAGGCGCTCGCGGTTGCGTGCGACGAGGATCAGATCGTAGCCACGCCGTGCGAGCCGGTCCGCGTAGATGGCACCGATTCCGGACGACGCACCGGTAACGAGCGCCGTTCCTTTGGCTGACTTGGTCATGTTGGTCTCCTGTTTGACCTGGGCGGCCGGTTTTGGCCGCGGCTCAAGTTTTACAAGCCCCCTTGCATGGCTCAAATGTCATATATACACCTTTTTAGGACGTGAATTACGGCCGGAGGGTTCCATGCAGCACATCGGCTTCGTCGTCTTCCCGGAATTCCAGGTGATGGGCTTCACCGCCATCACCGCCTTCGAGGTCGCCAACCTGATCGCAGGCGAGCCATTCTATGAGGTCACGCTGCTGTCGGAGGCTGGCGGCCCGGTGCGGTCATCCGCCGGCTTCAATGTCGAAACCGAAGCCTTTGGCGATCGCAGCTTCGACACGCTGTTCATCGGCGCCGGCCACGAGCTTCACCCGGCGTCGGCGAAGTTGATCGACTACATGCGACGCGCCGTGAGGACATCGCAGCGGATCGCCGCGCCCTGCATCGGTGCCTTCTCGCTGGCTGAAGCCGGCCTGCTCGACGGCCGGCGCGTCTCCACGCACTGGCAATTCGCCCCCGAATTGCAGGCACGATTCCCCGGGCTCAAGGTCGAGCAGGATCGCATCTACATCGTCGACGGACCGATCTGGACCTCGGCCGGCATGACCGCGACGATCGATCTGGCGCTGGCGATGGTCGAGCATGACCTCGGCGTCGAGGTCGCCCGTTCGGTGGCGCGCAAGCTCGTCGTCTATCACCGCCGCACCGGCGGACAATCGCAGTTTTCGGCGCTGCTCGAGCTCGACCCGAAATCCGACCGCATCCAGAACGCGCTCAATTACGCCAAGGCGCATCTGCGCAACGAGCTCTCGGTCGAGGAGTTGGCCGCCGTCGCACGGCTCAGCCCGCGCCAGTTCAGCCGCGCCTTCCGTTCGGAGACCGGCCAATCGCCGGCCAAGGCGATCGAGCATCTCCGCGTCGAGGCGGCGCGCGAATTGATCGGCGCCGGCCGCCATTCGATGGACGAAATTGCCGGTGAGACCGGCTTTGCCGACCGCGAACGGATGCGGCGGGCGTTCTTGCGGGTGCTGGGCCAGCCGCCCCAGACCATCCGCCGCCACGCCAGGACCGCGGCTCAGGCGCAGGCTTGAGCCGCCAATCCGGGCCAAAACCATGCCAAACCCTTCATTTTTGGCCGGTTTTTGCCCTGCTTTACCTTGACTCTCGGTCGTTTGCGGCTATAAGTCCCCCCATCCGGCGCGGGGATTTCTCGCGCCGATTGTTTTTGTGCGGACCATTTGGGAATTCATTCCCTTCGCACGAGACACGCAACCCATAGCGACTGAACAAAAAGCCGACCCGGGCGAACCGTCCGAGGCCGGGATCGAACACGAAGGAATCAAACGATGTTCGCAGTCATCAAAACCGGCGGCCGGCAGTACCGTGTCGTTCCGAATGATGTACTCGAGATAGGCAAGATCGCCGGCGATGTCGGCACGATCGTGCAGCTTGGCGAAGTTCTGGTGCTCGGCGGTGATGCGCCGGTGCTGGGAGCGCCCACCGTGGCAGGCGCGTCCGTTGCAGCCGAAGTGCTGCAGCACAAGCGCGGCGCCAAGGTGATCGCGTTCAAGAAGCGTCGCCGCAAGAATTCACGCCGCAAGCGCGGCTATCGCGACGAGCTCACGGTGCTTCGCATCACCGAGATCCTCGCCGATAACGCCAAGCCGACCGTCGGCCCGAGGCCGAAGAAGGAAAAGGTCGCAGCGCCCGCCGATGGCGAGGACGCAGCGCCGAAGGCGGCCAAGAAGAAGGCGCCCGCAAAGGCGCCGGCCGCGAAGAAGGCTCCGGCCAAGAAGGCCGCGGCCAAGGCTTAAGAAGAAGTGATCGTCGCGCTTTCAGATGTGAAGCGTGACAAAACGTGAAATGATTCCGTCAAGGAATTGATCTAGAGATCAAAGCGAAGTCGGAGACGAGCCATGGCTCACAAAAAAGCAGGCGGTTCATCGCGCAACGGGCGTGATTCCAAGGGCAAGCGCCTTGGCATCAAGGCGTTCGGTGGCGAGCGCGTGATCCCCGGAAACATCATCGCGCGTCAGCGCGGCACCACCTGGCATCCTGGCCTTAATGTCGGCATGGGCACCGATCATACTCTCTTCGCCAAGGTCGAGGGTCATGTCGAGTTCCGTGCCAAAGCCAACGGCCGCACGTTCGTATCGGTTATTCCGATGGCAGAGGCGGCCGAGTAGACGGTGGACACACATGAGTCCGCCGGGTCCTGTTGAACCGGCGGAGTCGCAAAGGGCTCCAAGGGGAGGCAGGATGACCGGCCTCCCCTTTTTGTTGCGCGCGTTCCAGTTCGACCGCGCGTGACGTTCCAAGCGTTGCGTACAGATTTTTTCGCATCACAGGAGCTCGACATGTTGCAGGACATCCCGACGCCGACCTTGCGCGAGGCAAGAGCTTGCGTCCTCGAGACCGAACGGCTGACATTGCGCAAGCCGACGCTCGCGGACGTAAAAGCAATCGCACGCCTCGCCAATGACCGCCGCATCGCGGAGAACACCCGCCGCCTGCCGCATCCCTATACCCACGACGACGCCATCGACTTCGTGCGCGCACTCGGCGCCGGCGGACGCGAGACCGTTTTCCTGATCGAGAACAATCACACGCCGATCGGCATGGTCGGCATCGACTGGCGCGAGGAGACATCGGCCGAACTCGGCTACTGGCTCGGCGTCGACTATTGGGGCCAGGGCTTCGGCACCGAGGCCGCGCGCGCGGTGATCGATTACTTCTTCGAGGAATTCGATCTCGACCAGCTGATCTCGGGCGCCCGCGTCGTCAACCCGTCGTCGCGCAACATCCTCGAGAAGTGCGGCTTCCAGTGGGGCGGCGTCGAGCTGCACCGCTTCGAGGCGCTGGGCTCCTCGAGCCCGGTCGACTGCTTCCGCCTGTCGCGCGGCGTCTGGGCGTCGCTGAAGAGCTGGAACAACTCGACCCGGCGGGAGAGCTGAGACTTTTGGCTTCACCCTCCCCCTGGAGGGGGAGGGTCGTTGCGCATGAAGCGCAGCGGAAGGCGCAACGGGGTGGGGTGATCTCTCCACTCGGGCACCGTTGGATGAGGAGAGACCTTCACCCCACCCCGCCGCTCATTGCATTCGCGTCGACCCTCCCCCTCCAGGGGAGGGTAAACATCACGCCGGCGGATTCACCGCGGAGTCCGGCCGTCCAAGCTGTTGCTCGCGCACGAAGATGTAGAGGCCTGCCGCGATGATAATAGCGGCGCCGATGATGGTGGCCCAGGACGGCACGTCGCCGAACACCACGAAGCCGAAGATCACCGCCCAGACGATCATCGAATATTGGTACGGCACCACGACGCTCGCCGGCGCGAGCTTCAGCGAACGATTGACGCAAAGCAGCGCCGCGACCGAGATGATGCCGGCGGTGAAGAACAGCACGAGGCTGCCGGCTGATGGCGTCACCCAGCCGAACGGCGAGAGCACGAGGCCCAGGATGAAGGTGCCGCCGAATTGCGACGTCGCCAGCACGATATCGGGCGTCGCGCGCAGCGAGCGCGTGATCAGCATCAGCACCGCAAACGACAGGCTGCCGCCGAGCGCGATCATCGCCGGCCAGCTGATGGTCTGCGCCGACGGCCGGAGCGCGATCAGCACCCCGCAGAAGCCGACCAGGATCGCGGTCCAGCGCCGCCAACCGATATGCTCGCCGAGCACGAGGCCCGACATCGCGGTGACGAAGATCGGTCCGGCGAGGTAATAGGTGATGACGTCGGCGAGCGGCAGATAGACAGTCGCCAGGAAGAATGCCGCGACCTCCACCGTCGACAGCGTGACGCGCAGCAATTGCAGCCACGGGCGTTCCAGATGCAGGAAATCCGCGCGCCGCTGCCATACGATCGGCAGCAGCACGAGCAGCGCCGCGCAGGCGCGCAGCCACAACAATTGCCCGACCGAATAGGTGGCGACGATGAATTTGCCCATCGCGTCGCCGAACGAGAACATGAAGATCGACAGCAGCATCAACCCGATGCCGGCGAGCCGCGCCGACCGGTCGTCGTAGGAGGACAGCTTTGCGAACAGGCTCATGAGCAGACTTGCGCTTTTGTTCCCGAGTCGTCCGGTTTTAAAGGCGTGGATGCCCGGGACAAGCCCGGGCATGACGAATTGAACGGATTGCCGCACCTGCGTCGCTGCGATACCGGTAGCTGATCCCGGCAACAAAAAGAGCAGGAAACGCCGCATGAGCGACTTCGACCCCACCCAGCATCGCATGGTCCCCGCGCAGCGCTGGTTCGAGGATTTCGTGCTCGGCGAGCGCTTCGTGATTCCCAGCCGGACCCAGACCTCGGCCGTGTTCGCGGCGTTCCAGACCGCCAGCGGCGACACCCATCCGATCCATTACGACGTCGAATATTGCCGCACGCGCGGCATGCCTGATCTGCTCGCCCACGGCTTCCAGACCCTTGTGCACACCGCGCCCGGCGCCGGATTGTTTCCCTATGTCGTGGAGGAGTCGCTGATCGGCTTCCTCGAGCAATCGAGCAAGTTCCTGAAACCGGTCTATGCCGGCGATACCATCTACCCCGCGCTGGAGGTGATCGAGCTGTCGCCGGGCAAGACCACCGGCGTCGTGACGCTGCGCTCGACCGTGCACAACCAGCGCCGCGAGCTGGTGCTGGAGGGGATGCAGAAATTCCTGGTCCGGAGACGGCCTGCTTAGCCGCTTGGGCCGCAAAAAGGCCCGAAAATTAAGGCTTTTCGCTGAAGTCAGGGCCTTTCCGGGTTGCCGCAAAGGCCACCCTGCCCTAACTAGAGCGGATCATGAAATTCCTCGATGAAGCCAAGGTCTATATTCGCTCGGGCGACGGCGGCAACGGCTGCGTCGCGTTCCGGCGCGAGAAGTTCATCGAGTTCGGCGGTCCCTCCGGCGGCAATGGCGGTCGCGGCGGTGACGTCATCATCGAGTCCGTCGACGGACTGAACACGCTGATCGATTACCGCTACCAGCAGCACTTCAAGGCACAGAAGGGCACCAATGGCATGGGCAAGGACCGCCATGGCGCCAACGGCAAGCCGATCGTGCTGAAGGTGCCGGTCGGCACCCAGGTGTTCGACGAGGACCGCGAGACCCTGCTGCACGACTTCACCGAACTCGGCGAGAAATTCGTGCTGGCTGAAGGCGGCAATGGCGGCTTCGGCAACGCGCATTTCAAATCCTCCACCAACCGCGCGCCGCGCAACGCCAATCCCGGCGCGCCCGGCGAAGAGCGCTGGATCTGGCTGCGGCTGAAGCTGATCGCCGATGCCGGCCTGGTCGGCCTGCCCAATGCCGGCAAATCGACCTTCCTGTCGGTGGTCAGCGCGGCACGGCCGAAGATCGCCGACTATCCCTTCACCACGCTGCATCCGCAGCTTGGCGTGGTGAATTTCGGCGGCCGCGAATTCGTGCTCGCCGACATCCCCGGGCTGATCGAAGGCGCGCATGAAGGCGCCGGGCTCGGCGACCGCTTCCTCGGCCATGTCGAGCGCTGCCGCGTGCTGCTGCATCTGGTCGACGCGACCTGCGAGCATGCAGGCAAGGCCTACAAGACGGTGCGTACCGAGCTCGAAGCCTATGAGGGCCAGCTCGCCGACAAGATCGAGATCGTCGCGCTCAACAAGATCGACGCGGTCGCGCCCGACGAACTGAAGAAGCAGAAGGACCGCCTCAAGCGGGCGGCGAAGAAGACGCCGCTGCTGCTGTCAGGCGCGACCGGCGAAGGCGTGCAGGATGCGCTGCGCGCGCTGGTCGACGTGATCGGCGAGGCGCCGGTGTCCAACAAGGCCAAGGGTCAGGCGGAGCCGTGGGCGACGCCGGTGCCGCAGGGTTGAACGGCACAAGCCGCGCAACGCCTGGACTTCCCAAGCCACATTGTGGCGTCTATTGCTTCCACCTTCCTGCCAGACCGAATCCATGAAACGCCCCGCGCTCAAGAACTTTCGCCGCATCGTCGTCAAGGTCGGCTCGTCGCTGCTGGTCGACTCGCAGGCCGGCGAGGTGCGCGCGTCCTGGCTCGCCGCGCTGGTCGAGGACATCGCAAAGCTGCACAAGCGAGGCTGCGAGGTCATGGTGGTGTCGTCGGGCTCGATCGCGCTCGGCCGCAGCCGCCTGAAGCTGCCGCGCGGCCCGCTGAAGCTCGAGGAGAGCCAGGCTGCCGCAGCGGTCGGCCAGATCGCGCTGGCGCGAATCTGGTCGGAGGTGCTCGGCCATCACGGCATCGGCGCCGGGCAGATCCTGGTGACGCTGCAGGACACCGAGGAGCGCCGCCGCTATCTCAACGCGCGCTCGACGATCGCAAAGCTGCTGGAATGGGGCGCGGTGCCCGTGATCAACGAGAATGACACGGTCGCGACCACCGAGATCCGATACGGCGACAATGATCGCCTCGCCGCCCGCGTCGCCACCATGGCGAGCGCGGATCTTCTGATCCTGCTGTCCGATATCGACGGCCTCTACACCGCGCCGCCCGCGGTCGATCCCGACGCCAGGCTGATCCCGGTGGTCGAAAGCATCACCTCGGAGATCGAGGGGATGGCCGGCTCGGCCGGGTCCGAATTGTCGCGCGGCGGCATGACCACCAAGATTGAGGCCGCGAAGATCGCGACCACCGCCGGCACCCACATGCTGATCGCCTCCGGCAAGATCGAGCACCCGCTTGCTGCGATCGCCGATGGCGGCCGCTGCACCTGGTTCCTGACCCCCGCCAATCCCGTCGCCGCGCGCAAACGCTGGATCGCAGGCTCGCTCGAGCCGAAGGGCACCTTGACCATCGATGCCGGCGCGGTCGCGGCGCTGCGCGCCGGCAAGAGCCTGTTGCCGGCCGGCGTGATCCGGGTCGACGGCCAGTTCGCCCGCGGCGATGCCGTGGTGGTGCGCGGCCCCGACACCCATGAGATCGGCCGCGGCCTGGTCGCCTACGACGCCGAGAACGCCGAGAAGATCATGGGCCGCTCCTCGCCCGACGTGATGGCCATTCTGGGCATCAGCGGCCGGTCCGAGATGATCCATCGCGACGACTTGGTGATCGGCCCGGCCGGGGCGATCCCGCCCAAATAGGCCCAAATAACCTGCTGGGCCGAGCGGGCGGCCTGCCGCCCACCTGCCATGTCGGTTCCGCGCCTCGCCACCCTTCAATTGCCATGCTAGAACATGGCCTTAGTCCAAAGCTGGTAGTTTCATGAGCGCCCCCCTGAAGGCGATCGACGGCAACGCCGATCTCACCGCCCTGATGACCGACCTCGCCGCCAAGGCGCGCGCCGCCGCGCGCGTGCTGGCGCTGGCGCCGCCGGAGCAGAAGGACCGGGCGCTCGCCGCGATCGAACGCGCGATCCGCGCCAACGCGCCGGCCATCCTCGCCGCCAATGCCGAGGATGTCGCCGAGGCGCGCGCGAGCGGCATGACCTCCGCCTTCGTCGACCGCCTGACGCTGACCCCGGCGCGCGTCGCCGGCATGGCCGATGGCGTTGCGACCGTGCGTGAGATCATCGATCCGGTCGGCGCCGTCACCGAAAGCTGGCAGCGGCCGAACGGCATGACCATCGAACGCGTCCGCGTGCCGCTCGGCGTCATCGGCGTGATCTTCGAGAGCCGGCCCAATGTCGCCGCCGACGCCGGTGTGCTGTGCCTGAAGTCCGGCAACGCCGTGATCCTGCGCGGCGGCTCGGACAGTTTCCGCTCCTGCCGCGCGATCCATGATTGCCTGGTGCAGGGCCTGCGTGAAGCCGGCCTGCCCGAGGCTGCGATCACCCTGGTGCCGACCCGTGACCGTGCGGCCGTCGGCCTGATGCTGACGGGATTGAACGGCGGCATCGATGTGATCGTACCGCGCGGCGGCAAGAGTCTCGTTGCACGCGTCGAGGCGGAGGCACGTGTTCCGGTGTTCGCGCATCTCGAGGGCGTCAACCACATTTACGTCGATGCCAGCGCCAGGCTCGATATGGCCAAGGCGGTCGTGCTGAACGCCAAGATGCGCCGTCCCGGCGTCTGCGGCGCCGTCGAGACCCTGCTGGTCGATCGCAACGCTGCCGCGACAAAGCTGAAGCCGCTGGTCGAGCTGCTGATCGATGCAGGCTGCGAGGTGCGCGGCGACGACGTCGTGCAAAGCGCCGATGCCAGGGTGAAGCCCGCATCCGACGAGGACTGGGACACCGAATATGAGGACGCGATCATCTCGGCGAGGATCGTCGACGGTCTCGATGAAGCGATTGCGCATATTCAAAATCACGGCTCGCATCACACCGATGCGATCGTGACGGAGGATGCCGCTGCCGCGGAAAGATTTCTCAACGAGGTCGATTCGGCGATCGTGCTGCACAACGCCTCGACCCAGTTCGCCGACGGCGGCGAGTTCGGCTTCGGCGCTGAGATCGGAATTGCTACCGGCAAATTCCACGCCCGCGGGCCGGTCGGCGCCGAGCAACTGACGAGCTTCAAGTACCGCGTCCACGGCACCGGGCAGACGCGGCCGTGATCATTGTCGCACGCGCACGGTAAGCCATTGCAGCAAGCATCGAGCGTGTCGTTATCCGCAGCCCAAGCGCTTCCGTTCTATACCAACGGCATGCGCATCGGGCTGCTTGGCGGCTCGTTCAATCCACCGCACGCCGCGCATCGCGCCATCAGCCTGTTCGCGCTCAAGCGCCTGCAGCTCGACCGCGTGTGGTGGCTGCTGACGCCGGGCAATCCGCTGAAGAACCATGATGGCCTGCACGCGCTTGCCGAGCGCGCCGAGGCCGCGCGCCGCGTTGCTGATGATCCGCGCATCGACATCTCCTGTCTCGAAGCTGTCATTGGCGTCAGCTACACTGTGGACACGATCATCCACTTGCGCCGCCGTGTCTCCGGCGTGCACTTCGTCTGGATCATGGGCGCTGACAATCTCGCGCAATTTCATCGCTGGAAAGATTGGCGGCGCATCGCGTCCGATGTGCCGATTGCCGTGATCGACCGTCCGCCCCAAAGCTTCCGCGCCCTTGCCGCACCGGCGGCGCAGGCGCTCGCGCGCTATCGCATGCCCGAAAATCAGGCGACACGGCTGGCCGACCAGCAGGCGCCGGCCTGGGTGTTCCTGACAGGAATGAAATCCAATTTGTCTTCGACCGGACTTCGGAACCCGGACGGGAGCTGGAGAACGGCATGAAGCGCAAAAGGGTTACTGGAATATTGAAAACATTAACCCCACATGCGTAATATGGCGCGTGGGGCCGAGGATTCGGCACCCGCGATACAGTGAAAGGAATGGTCCCTGGCCACATCTGTATTGTCAAAGTCTGTTTTACCCAAGGTTCCAAAGACTGCGCGTAAAACATCGACCAAAACCGCGGCCTTGCAGGCGCAACCGGACGCCGACAAACCGGATGCCAACAAGACGCTGAGCCTGATCCTCTCCCGCCTCGAGGACATGAAGGCGGAAGAGACGGTCACCATCGACCTTCGGGGCAAATCCGCATATTCCGACTACATGATCGTCACCACCGGCCGGGTTAACCGGCACGTTGGCGCGATCGCGGAAAATGTGACGAAGAGCCTCAAGGAGAACGGGGTCAAGAACATCCATGTCGAGGGCTTGCCCAATTGCGACTGGGTGCTGATCGATTCCGGCGAGGTGATCGTGCACGTGTTCAGGCCTGAGGTGCGCGAGTTCTACAATCTCGAACGGTTGTGGACTCAGAACCCGGCGGTCGCGGCGGTCTAAGGGGGTTCGAAGCCGATGCGAATCGGCTGCAGCGCAGCTAGTCTGCGTTGATGCGCCTCGTCGTGATCTGCATCGGCCGTCTGAAACAGGGCCCTGAACGGGAGCTCGCTGAGCGTTACCGCGAGCGCTTCGAGGATATCGGTCGCAAGCTGGGGTTTCGCGGCCTCGACATCCACGAGATCGCGGAAAGCCGCGCGCGCGACACCGCCGCGCGCATTGCCGAGGAGGCTGCGGCGATCTCCGCATTGCTGCCTGAGAAGCACGCGCTGGTCGCCCTCGACGAACGCGGCAAGAGCATCGACAGTGCGACCTTTGCCCGGCAGCTCGGCCGCTGGCGCGACGAGGGAACAGCACATACTGTCTTCGTGATCGGCGGCGCAGACGGACTTTCGCCTGAATTGCAGCGCAAGGCTTTGTTGCGAATTGCATTCGGCTCCGCGACCTGGCCGCATCAAATGGTCCGCGTCATGCTTCTGGAACAGATTTATCGCGCCGCAACCATTTTGGCCGGCCACCCCTATCATCGCGCGTAAGGCGTGGTGACGGACAGTCGAAACCACTGAACTCACGCGAATGCAGCACAAGCGGGACACAGCTTCGTATTCGGCTTTGCATCTCGGCACCGCCGCCCGCCGCCGCCGGCTGCCGGCATCGCTGCCGCTGTCGCTCGCGATGTTCGCCGCCTATCCGCTGGCCGCGGCGCATGCGCAAGCGACACCACCAGCGCAGCAATCCGCGCCGCCGGCGCAGCAGGCCGCAACCGCGGAGACATCGCCCGATGCGATCAAGCAGCGCGAGCAGGAACTCGAGGCCGCGCGCGAGCAGCAGCGCAAGGCGACCGAGCTGCAGGAGAAGCTGAAGGCCGACATCGCCGCGATCGGCCAGGACCGCAGCAAGCTCAATCAGCAGCTGATCGATATTGCCGGCCAGGTCCGCGGCGTCGAGACGCGGATCGCGGACGCCGAGGCACGCCTGCAGCCGCTCGACGGCCGTGAGCGCGAAATCCGCGCCTCGCTCGATTCACGCCGCTCCGAGGTGATCGAGGTGCTGGCCGCGCTGCAGCGCGCCGGACGACGCACGCCGCCGGCGCTGCTGGTGCGGCCCGAGGATGCGCTGCAATCGCTGCGCACCGCGATGCTGCTCGGCGCCGTGGTGCCGGAGTTGCGCGTCCGCGCCGAGAAGCTTGCGGCCGATCTCGGCGAGCTGGTGGCGCTGCGCAAGACCATCTCGACCGAGCGCGACGCGCTGGCGGCCGACCGCGACAAGCTGAAGGAAGACCAGACCCGCCTGGCGGCCCTGGTCGACGAACGGCAACGGCAGCAGAGCGCGGCCGAAAAGGACATGGAGGCCGAAGGCGCCCGTGCCATCGCGCTGTCGAAGCAGGCCGACAATCTGCAGACCCTGATCGCCAAGATGGAGCAGGATCTCAAGAGCGCGGCCAAGGCCGCCGCCACGGCCAGCCTCCAGGGAGCGCCGGCGACGGTTAACGGCAAGCCGAATCTGGGGGCGCTCAAGGACCCGGCCCGCATGAGCCCGGCGGTCGCTTTCGCCTCGGCCAAAGGCCTGTTCTCCTATCCCGTGAATGGCACCAAGATTCGCGAATTTGGCGGCTCCGACGGCGCGGGGGGCGTACAAAAAGGCATTTCTTTGGCAGCCAAGCCGGGCGCACAGGTCACAACCCCGTGTGACGGCTGGGTTGTTTACGCTGGTCCTTTCCGTAGCTATGGACAACTCTTGATCCTCAATGCCGGGGGCGGGTATCATGTCCTGATCGCCGGGATGGAGCGTATTTCGGTAAACATCGGCCAGTTTGTACTTACGGGGGAGCCGGTTGCGACCATGGGGTCGACGTCCCAAGTTGCATCCATTCTCGCGACAAATGCGAGCCAGCCAGTGCTCTATGTCGAGTTCCGGAAAGACGGCACTCCAATCGATCCAGGTCCATGGTGGGCCGCAAATGAAGGCGAAAAGGTTCGCGGATGATGCGCAAGACTTCGGTAATTCTCCTTAGCGCCGCCACCGGCGCGGCCCTGACGCTTTTTGTTACGCAGCCCCGCGCTGTGCTGATGGGATCGAGCGCGCGCGCCGCGACGTCGGACACCTATCGCCAGCTCAATCTGTTCGGCGACGTGTTCGAGCGGGTGCGCAGCGACTATGTCGAGAAGCCCGATGACAGCAAGCTGGTCGAATCCGCGATCTCCGGCATGCTGACCGGCCTCGACCCGCACTCGAGCTACATGGACGCCAAGAGCTTCCGCGACATGCAGGTGCAGACCCGCGGCGAGTTCGGCGGCCTCGGCATCGAGGTCACGATGGAAGACGGCCTGATCAAGGTCGTCTCGCCGATCGACGACACCCCGGCCTCGAAGGCCGGCATCATGGCCAACGACATCATCACGACCCTCGACGACGAGGCGGTGCAGGGCCTGACGCTGAACCAGGCCGTCGAGAAGATGCGCGGTCCGGTCAACACCAAGATCAAGCTCAAGATCATCCGCAAGGGCCAGGACAATCCGATCGACGTCACGCTGGTGCGCGACAACATCCGCGTCCGCTCGGTGCGTGCGCGCGTCGAGGCCGATGACATCGCCTATATCCGCATCACCACCTTCAACGAGCAGACCACCGAAGGCCTGAAGAAGGAGATCACCAATCTGCAGGGCCAGATCGGCGACAAGCTGAAGGGCTACGTCATCGATCTCCGCAACAACCCCGGCGGCCTGCTCGAAGAAGCGGTCACGGTGTCCGACTCCTTCCTGGAGCGTGGCGAGATCGTCTCGACCCGCGGCCGCAACGCCGAGGAAACCCAGCGCCGCGCCGCCCATCCGGGCGACCTGACCAAGGGCAAGCCGGTGATCGTGCTGATCAACGGCGGCTCGGCATCGGCCTCCGAAATCGTCGCCGGCGCGCTGCAGGACCACAAGCGGGCGACGCTGGTCGGCACCCGTTCGTTCGGCAAGGGCTCGGTGCAGACCATCATCCCGCTCGGCTCGGGCAATGGCGCGCTGCGCCTGACCACCGCGCGCTACTACACGCCGTCGGGCAAGTCGATCCAGGCCAAGGGCATCGTGCCCGACATCGAGGTGCTGCAGGACGTGCCGGAAGAGCTGAAGGCGCGCACCGACACCAAGGGCGAAGCCTCGCTGCGCGGCCATCTCAAGAACGACGGCGACGAGAAGACCGGCTCGCAGTCCTACGTCCCGCCGGACGCCAAGGACGACAAGGCGCTGAAGATGGCCGACGACCTGCTGCACGGCATCAAGTCGACCTCGAGCGCACCGGCGGCGCCGGAGGCCGCGCGCGACAAGGCCGCGGTCGACAAGCCGGGCAACAAGGCCGCGAACTGATTTAATCCGATCGATTCGGCGAACAGGGCGGCCCACGGGCCGCCCTTTCTGCTTTCGGTGTCCACCCGTAACCGTGCTTTGCCGGGCAGGCCGGCGCGCGGGAATGCACCGCATCGTGCTATCGTTCGCGCTGTTGATTCGGGGAGGGTCATGGCAGAAGCGGCCGACGAACTGAGCACGCCGCTTGGGCAGACGACCGTGGGCAGGACGCGCCGGTTTCGCCTGCCATTCACGGCGATGCAGGCGTTCGCCGTGCTGCTCGGGCTCGTGCTGGTCGGCTTTGTCGGCATCGCGCTGTTCAACAACAACCCGCTCGGGGGCGAGCCGATCGCCCGTGTCACGCTCCGCAATCCCCCGCCCGCCGCTGCTGACGACAAGCACGCTCCAGCCGCCCAGGCGGCGGCCGAACCGGCGGCCAAATCCGCCGCCAGGGTGCCGGCCGCAGCCAGCGACGCGAGAACCGTCACCATCATCGACGGCTCCAGCGGCAAGCGCCAGGACGTGGTGATCGGCGCCGGCGATCCGGCCGACAAGGCCGGTGGCGATTCGCCGCCACTCGCGATGACCGGCATCGATCCGCGCCTGCTGGAAAAGTCACGCTACGGCATGATCCCGGTGGTCGCCGACGGCCTGAAGCCGTTCACGGTCTACGCGGCCGAGGCTGACCGCGCCAAGGCCGCCCGGATGCCCGTGGTCGCCATCGTGGTCGCCGGCCTCGGCGTCGGCGCCGCCAAGACCACCGACGCCATCATGAAGCTGCCGCCGGCGGTGACGCTGGCCTTCACGCCCTATGGCTCCGATCCGGGCAAGCTTGCGGAACGTGCCCGGACCCAGCGTCACGAGATCCTGCTGCAGATCCCGATGGAGCCGTTCGACTATCCCGACAACGATCCCGGGCCGCAAACCCTGCTGACCACGCTGAGCAGCGAGCAGAACCTCGACCGCTTCTATTGGCACCTCAGCCGCCTGCAAGGCTATGCGGGGATCGCCAATTTCATGGGAGGCCGGTTCGTTGCGGCCGATCCCGTGATGCAGCCCATCGTCCGCGAAGCGGCCAAGCGCGGCCTGAGCTATTTCGACGACGGTTCCACCCCACGTAGCGTCGCGCAGAACCTTTCCGCGGGCCAGGCATTGCCGTTCGCGAAGGCCGATTTCGCCATCGACGCGGTGCCGACGTCGGCGGAAATCGACCGCGCGCTGGTCAAGCTGGAAACGATCGCCAAGGAACGCGGCACGGCGGTGGGCGTCGCCTCGGCGTTGCCGGTCTCGATCGAGCGGCTCGGCGCCTGGCTCAAGACACTGGACTCCAAGGGCATTATGCTTGTGCCATTGACAACGGCGATGCTGAAATCAAAATCGGGCTAAAGATTCAATCCGTTGGAGCAGCTCGAGAC